>NZ_JADGLG010000004.1:0-83200 GCF_015235335.1 Neisseria sp. 19428wB4_WF04 | reverse complement strand
AGAGTTTGATACACCGTCCGGCCTTGGAACTGCTTTTGGGCGGGGACTATATCAGACAGAAGCGTAATGTGGTGTTGGTAGGCGGACCGGGTACGGGCAAAACGCATATTGCCACAGCACTGGGTATCGAAGCGGCGACACAAGGATTTAGGGTACGTTTTTGGAATGTACTGGACTTGGTCAACAAATTGGAAGCAGACAAAGACGAAGGCCGTCTGAAACTAACCGAACAGCAATGTCGGTACGATTTGTTGATTCTTGATGAGTTGGGGGATCTGCCGTTTAGTCAGAAAGGCGGGGCGCTGCTGTTTCATCTGATGAGCCAACTGCATGAAAGGACGAGTGTTGTCATGACGACCAATTTGGCTTTTAGTGAATGGGTGAAGCTGTTTATGGATGAAAAGATGACGGGTGCTTTACTGGAGCGTCTGACTTATTGCTGCGATATTTTTGAGACGGGCAATGATTCTTACCGGATGAAACACCGCTCATAGGGTGGCTCAATTTTAGACCACAACTGTGGCTCAGTTTTGGAATGGAATTGACAAATTCTCAACCAACTTTTTTCTTTGGCTTGTTGCAGATCCGCAGCAGAAAGCTTGTTTTCCATATTTTCATGGTGTTCGTATTCTTGGTCGTCCAAAGAAAAAAGTGATTATTTAAAACAGCATGCCAACCCTCAAAGCTGCTCAGCAGAACATCAGTATCAGGCATCAAAATTCAATGCGGACTCCTTTTTCACCTTTCTACAAATGTCCTCTTTTTCTCAAGTCCGGCTTTGGCCGTTTGCTCCCGTGAGCATGATACCAAGCCCACAACGGGAAGCGGACACCTGCCGGGGCAGGTGTTTTTTCAGCCAAACGCTGAGACATCCATTGATACGCCTCCATTCTCTCAGGCATTACATAGCGCTCATCTGCCGTATAAACATCTTGCTTTTGGAGAATGGCAAAATCACCGGCAGGGCGTACTGTCCATAGTTTTATCAACATTCAGTATGTATGGTTCGGGTTGTGGGAACGTAAGTATAGCGGGCTTGCAGGCAATATAGTGATTCTGTTGCCGCCCGAACGCCGGTAAGCCGCTCACTTCGAGCCACGATGCAGCAACGCCGCAGCCGAAATAAAGCGGATTCGCTGTGTATCACCAACACACGGGGAAGGCTTGGGCAAAATAAAAGCAGGCTTTCCGATATGCCCATGCTGCCGGCGAAAGCGGGAAGGCCGTCTGAAAAGGTTTTCAGACGGCCTCGGCTGTTTTAACCATGCCCCTTAATCGAAACGGATGCTGTATTTCATCTCGCTGCCCCATGATACGTTGCCGACCCGGGCAACGGCCTGCAGGGTGCGGGAGAGTTGGCACACGGGTTTGGCGACTGTCCTGCACTAAAAATCAGGCCGTCTGAAAAAGCTTTTCAGACGGCCTGTATGGCTTTTTGGCCGATGCCTGCCTAATCGAAACGGATGCTGTATTTCATCTCGCCTCCCCATGATACATTGCCGACCCGGGCAACGGCCTGCAGGGTGCGGGAGAGTTGGTAAACGAGTTTGACCGACTGCTCGGCACTGCCCACGCCGTATTCGTAGCCCATATACAGGTTGTTGGTGAGCTGCTTGCCTACCGTGAGCACCTGCTCGGCGGGGTTGAGCTCGCCGGTTTGGGCATTGCGGCTGCGTTTGCTGGTGAAGCCGAAATCGTCTACCAGGCCGAGTTTATCGTTGACGCGTCCGGCCAAAAATGCGCCGGCGGCGGCGGAAAGGGCGGCTTCATCGCCATCGCTGCCGCTGCTGGCACGGTTGAGAATCAGCCACGAGAGTTTGTCTTTTTCACTCATGGCTTCATCGGCTACCAGCGAAACGCGCGGGCTGTTGAGGCTGCCGAGCACTTCCACGCCCGCGCCTACGGGTGAAAGGCGGCGTTCGGCACGGATATTGAGGTTGGGGTCGGAGAGCGGGCCGACAAACGAGATGTGGCCTTTGGTGATGTCGAGATCCTGGCCGTAGGCTTTATAGCGGCCTTTCACCACGGTTACGGTGCCTACGCCCTGCACGGTTTCGCCGGGTTTGGCAGTGAGCCTGAGCCGGCCGCCGAGGGTAACGTCCAGCCCTTCGCCGCTGAAGCGCAGGCTGTTGTTGAGATCAAGCACCAAATCCATGCTGATGGGGGTGGGGCTGGCGGGGGCTTTTTCGGGCTGCCCCAACACCACCACATCGTCATCGAGTGCGGGCATAGACGATTTCTGGAAGCCGAAGTGGCCGGAATCGGCTTGGAGTGTGCCGTTTAGGGTAACGCCGCCGGTTTCGGTGTAGCGCATTTTGGCGTTGCCGCTGAGGGTGAGGCGGCGGTTGGGTTTGTCGAGCGCGCTGTAGCGGTTGAATGCCAAATCTACATCGACATCGGGCTCGGCGTTGTTCAGGCCGACCGTGCCTTTGAGCTCGACAGTGCCGCCCCGGTGAAAACGCAGGTGGTCGATAATCCAGCTCTGGCCTTGCAGACGCGAGCGCAAAATGCCGTTATCGAGAATCAGGCCCAAATCCTGATTGCGGTAATAAAGATTGTTGCCGTTGAGCGTGCCGTTAAACTGCGGTTGGCCGATGCGGCCGCCTATGGTTGCCGTGCCGAGCAGGTTGCCGCGCAGGCTTTGCCCCACGGGCAGAAAGTTGCGGAAGGTTTCGAGATTGGGCGCGCTGATGCTGATTTTGCCGTTTATCGGCGCAAGTTTGATGTCGCTGCCGAATTGCTGGCTGATGGTCAGGCTGCCGTCTATCTTGCCGTAGCCGGTAATGCCGTTGAGTGTGCTGTCGATGCGGCCGTTTTGAAGGCGTGTATTGAGCGCGAGGGAGGCCAAACCCAGCATCTGTTTGCGGTAGGGCAGCTCGATATCGCCGCTTTGACGGCGGATGTTGAGATAGCCGCGTGCATTGCGGCTGTAAGATAAATCCCAGTCGCCGGAGAGCACGAGATTATGCTGCACCGGCGGGGTGTAGAAATTGTGCAGCTGCGCCATGTGCAGGTTGTCGGCACGGCCTTTGGTGGTGATGCCGTTTTTTTTGTCCCACACAAAATTTTCCATGTTGAGGCTGCCGCCCATCGCGCTCCATCGGGCGGCATTCACCGCCACACGTTGGGCGCCGGCTTCAAGGCTGATGCGGTTTTGCAGCTTGAGGTTGAATGCGCCGCCGATGTCGAGCGTGCTGAGTGTGCCTTTCCATTGCTGTTTGTCGTCCAAGCCGCCGTTGGCATCGATTTCGAGTTTGTAGGGTTTGCCTTCGAGTGCCAGGCTGCCGCCGCCGTGGATGCGGTGGCTGCGGCCGGTGCCGTTAACAAACAGGTTGACCGCGTCAATCACGGTGCCGCCCGCGCTGATGCGGCTGCCTTTGAGCTCGATATTCAGGGGGCGGCTGTAGTCGGGCGAGCCTTTGAGTTGGAAGTCGAGCGAGTCGGCCTGCGCTATGCCGCTGATGCGCAGGTTGCGCGCCCGGCCGGCCAGGTCGGCTTCGAGTTGTTTGGGTTCGCCGGCGATGTAGCCTTTGGCGGTGAGAAGGCCGGCCATGCCGAAGCCGAAGCGGCTCAAATCGGGGGCGTTGATGTCGATATGGAGACGGTCGCCTTTTTTGCCGAAGCTGCCGTTTGCTTTGATGCTGTTGCTGCCCAAAAGAATGTCGGCGGCGGCACGGGCGAGATGTCCGTTTTCATAAAGCACATCGGCATTGCCGCGCAGGCCGATGCCGGATAGGGTGCTGGGGCCGAACTGCATTTTGCCGCTGTATTTTTGGTTGGTGATTTCGCCGTGGAGGTTGGCGGTGCCGTTGATATTGCCTTCGGGAAACTGTGTGTTGAGTTTGGCAGGGTTGAAGTTTTTGCCGGTAACGGCCAACTTTAAGATTTGCTTTTGAAACAGTTCCAGCGAGCCTTCGGCATTGATTTCGCCGCCTTTTTCCGGGCGGATGCGGGCGTGTTTGAACAAGATGGTCTGCTGGCCGTTTGCCGCATCGGTGTGCATTTGGATCAGGCCGTCTGAAAGGGCGTTGCCGGTGTTTAAATTCCAGCCGGTTTCCAGATTGCTGAATGCGCCGCCGAGGGTGAGGGTACCGTTGAGGCTGCCGCTCAGCTGCTGCTCTACGGCATCAGCGGCGCGGATATTGCGCAGGGCGGCGGCCAGCGCGAGCTGCTGTTTGGCGGTGTCGATGTTGCCGGCAATGTTTACCGTGCCTTTGTGCATCAGCTTCACGGCGATATCCTGAATATCAATCAGGCCGTTTTCGTTGATGGTGAAGCCGCCTGCCAGCCCGCGCACGGGAATGCCGCCGGCATCGGCAGCGGCTGCGTTGTGGTTGGCCAGATCGATGGAGCCTTCGAGCGCGAGCCCTTTCTCAAACGAAGGCACAACGGTGGCATCGAATTCGAGCAGCGATTTGGGCAGGGAAGATAAAAATGCCTGCGGGTTGATGTTGAAGCCTTTTATCTGCACCAGTTTGATTTTGTCGTTGAGTTTGGCGGCAAACGGATGCAGCACCGATTCGGCGTGCAGGCGTATTTTTCCGCCATCGATGCGGATATCGGTTTCCACATCGCGCAGGCTGCCCCACAGTCGGGTTTGGGCGTCAACATACTGTCCGTCCAGTTCGCCCTGCCCGTAAATGGCGGCATTGAGGGAAAACGGGCTTTTTACGCCGAGGGTGGCACTGCCCGAGGCGTTGTTCCACGGGGTTTGCAGATCGGCCAGTTTCAGGCTGTGCAGTTGGTGGTTGTAAACATACGATGCGCTGAGCCGGTTGAGGTAAACGGTTTGGCGGTCGGCGCGGGAGCCGATGCTGATTTTGCCCGTTTCGAGTTTGTCGAGTGCCACTGCAACGGGCAGGCTCACGCTTTCGGGCAGGCCGGATGCCGGTTTTTTTTCAGACGGCGGCACGGGTTTGGTAACGATTTGAATGTCGCCCGCAATCAGGTGGCGGATGTGCAGTTTGCGTTGCGCGAGTTGGCGCGGGTTCCAGCTGAAAGAAAAGCGGCTGATGCCGATGTCGGCACCTTCGGTTTCCACGCGCCAGCCCTCGCCGTGAAAACCGCTCCACAGCGTGCCTTGCAGGGTTTTCGAGCTGATGTTCGCGCCGAACCACGAGGGAATGTTATACAGGCCGTAACGCAGCCCCGATTCGGTGCCGGCCAGCCACACCGCCGCGCCGGCAACGGCTGCAAACGACAGCAGTAAAACCAGAAAAAACGCCCGCAGCATCCGCCGCCACAGGCTTTTTTCAGGTTTTTTTTCAGACGGCCCGTGTTCGGGCGGTTTGCCTGTTTCGGGAGCGGCTGCCGTTTCGGAAAGCGCGGGGCTGTCGGAGGGTCGGTTCATCAAAAAACTTCCTTCATGTTGGCGGCGCAGCGTTTGCCGCGCGCGCTGGTGCCGCTTTACGGTAAAACGAAATCACGGCGGCGCGGCTGCCCCGCTTTAAAATAATGGCGGCATCAGTCTGTTTTGCCGTATTGCATACTGCTTGCCGCCCGCAGTTTTTCGGGTTGCCGGTGCGGCGTATGTTCGGGCACAAGGCCGTCTGAAAAGTATGCGGCGGGTTTTTCAGACGGCCTTTTTGTTTTCAGACGGCCTGGCTGTGCGCCGGGAGATATTTCAGAAACGTGTGCCCAGGCTGATGTGCCAACGCAGTTTTTTATCGTGGTGGCCGTAGGCAATATCGAATGAAAAAGGAGCCACGGGGCTGAACCAGCGGACGCCGACACCCGTGCCGTGTTTGATCGTCATCTTTTTGAAGTTGGGCGCGGCATCGCCCATATCGTGAAACACGGCGGCAGAAAAGCTGCGGTTAATCGGATATTGGTATTCGAGGCTGACCACGGCTAATGCACGTTCGGGCAGCACGGAGCCGTTGGGGCCGGCCAAGCCGATGCTGTCGAGCTCGTAGCCGCGGATGGAGGTGGCGCCGCCGGTGCGGAACTGCAGCGAAGAGGGCACTTGCTTGTTTTCTTTGGCATATACATAGCCGATTTGGCCGCGTGCGATAAAAGTGCCGATTTTTTTGTTTTCGGGCGTGAAATAATAGCCCGCGCCGGCGCGCGCGCGCGCAATGGCGGTGGAAGAAAGCAGAGAGCCTAAAGTGGCGCCGATTTTGCCGTCCAAATAATAGCCGTTTTCAGGGCGCAGGGCGGTTTCGATTTCCTGCCGCTTCCACGAGGCGGTGAGCATGGTGGCGTGGCTGCGGCCCAAATCGTAATCGGTTTCGGGCACGCGGCTGCTTTCGGTGAGAAATTCGATGCCGATGCGCGATTCAATGTGGTTACGGTCGCGCACCCGCCAAATGCCGCTGCTTACGGCGTGTTTCTCAAGGTTTTGGGTGGTGGAGCGGGTGTAGGATACGTTGCTGGTGAGATAATGGCCGTTGCTCTTGCGCGGCTGGCTGATGCCGGCGGCCAATGTGGTTTCGTATTTGTCGGCATCGACCACCAGCGAGCCGACATAGCCGCGGTTGAAGAGATTGTAGTAATCGTAGCCGAGGCGGCCGCCGAAGCCGTATTCGGAATCATAGCGCAGGCCGGCTTCGAATTTGTGCCGTTTCATTTCTTCTACCGACACCATCACCGGCACGCGGTCGCCCTGCATATTGCCGAAATCGGCCTGCACCGATGCGCCTGAATAGTGGCCGTCTTGCTCGAGCGCCTGCTGGTAGTCGAGCAGCTGGTCCAAATCATAGGGCGAGCCGGGTTGGAACTGAGCCATGCCGCGTACCACGCTTTCGGGATAGCGTTGGGTGCCGCTGATGTGGATATCGCCGAAATAAATGGGCCTTTCGCTCTCTACCAGTACGTTTAAATCGGCGGTGTGGGTGTCGGGGTTGATGGTGGCTTGGGTTTGCGAGAGCTTGGCCAGCGGGTATTTTTTGCGGGTAACGGCTGAGAGCACCGAAGTTTTGCTGCTGCTCCACAGGCTTTGGTCGAAATGGCTGCCGACGGGGAGCTGCCAGTTTTCCATCGCGTTTTTGTAGTATTGCGCCAAATCGGCATCTTGCAGCACATCGCCTACAATGGCTACGCCCACATTGTCGATTCGGGTGCGTATTCCGGGGCTGACATCCACCGTGTAACCGCTGCCTTGGGGGGCAACCGTTACTCTGCCGTTGAAATAGCCTTTGGTTTGGAGCATGGTTTGCACGTTGCCGGGTGCTTCTTCGGCCAAAAAGCCGGCCTGCTCACTGTCGAGTTCCTCTTCCTGCTGCTGGACAATCAGCGGCAGGTATTCTTCGAGCATGGTTTTCACTTCTTTATTGTCGGTGCGGATTTCCACCGGATATTTCACCGGCAGTTTTCCGCCGGCCGCCTCGGCGGTTTTTTTCTCGGTTTTTTTTATCGGCACATAATCTTCGGGCGCAGGGTAGGCTGCAAATGTCTGTGTGCAGGCAAGTGAAAGCGTGGAAAGCAGCAGGGTGGCGGTGTATTTTTTCATAAGGTTTGCGCAGGTTGGAAAACGAGCCTGTGGCCGGGCTGCAATTTTAGCATTGTTTCCACTGTTGTCGACAGAAGGCATCCCTGCCGGATAACGCTGAAAATTGAATTGATTGCCGTATGGTTGCCTGCATTGTGCAGGCGGTTGGGTTTGGCGTTTTGTTTTACTTTGGCTTTCAGAATATCGGTTTAAATGGAATATTTCTCAAGAAATTAAAATTTTATTTTTAAAATTAAGCATATTTACAGGTTTTTATGCTGTATTTTTACGGGCATAGTTTGTGAAAGGGTTTTATTTTAGAATATCTGCCTTTCTGAACATTTATTAAGAGGACGAATCATGGCAAGCGGAAATCCCGTGATAGATGCCGTAAACCGCATCAGTTTGGTGCAGCAGATTGTGGCAGGGCTGGTTTTGGGTATGTTGCTGGCGTGGCTGTCGCCTTCGGCGGGCATGGCGGCCGGCCTGTTGGGCAGTTTGTTTGTGGGCGCGCTCAAGGCGGTGGCGCCGGTGCTGGTATTTGTGTTGGTAACGGCGGCCATTTCCCAGCATCAAAAAGGCAGTGAAGCGCATATCAAGCCGATTATCCTGCTTTATGCGGTAGGAACGTTTTTGGCGGCATTGAGTGCCGTGGTTGCCGGTTTTGTGTTTCCCACCGAAATCGCGTTGGTCAATGCCAGCAATGTGGATACCGCACCGCCCTCCGGCATTGTGGAAGTGTTGAAAACCCTATTGATGAATTTGGTGGCCAACCCTGTGGCTGCGGTTGCCAATGCCAACTATATCGGCATTCTGGCTTGGGCGGTTGTGCTCGGTTTTGCGTTGCGCCATGCCTCGGAAAACACCCGTATCATGGTTGCCGATTTGGCCGAATCGGTGTCGAGGATAGTGAAATGGGTTATCCGCTTTGCGCCTTTGGGTATTTTCGGTTTGGTGGCGGCCACCGTTGCCGAAACGGGTTTCGGAGCATTGGCCGGCTACGCACGCCTGTTGGCCGTGCTGCTGGGCTGTATGCTGTTTATCGCGCTGGTGGTAAACCCGGTGATTGTGTGGACGCAAATCCGCAGTAATCCTTACCCGCTGGTGTTCACCTGCCTGCGCGAGAGCGGTGTTACTGCATTTTTCACCCGCTCTTCCGCCGCCAATATTCCTGTGAATATGGCGCTGGCGAAAAAGCTCGGCCTGCATGAAGACACTTATTCGATTTCGATTCCGCTGGGTGCCACGGTAAACATGGCGGGCGCGGCAATCACCATTACCGTGCTGGCCATGGCCGCTGCGCACACTCAAGGCATCCAAATCGACTTTGCCACCGCGCTGCTGTTGAGCCTGGTTGCCACCGTGAGTGCGGCCGGTGCTTCCGGCGTGGCGGGCGGTTCATTGTTGCTGATACCGCTGGCGTGCAGCCTGTTCGGCATTTCCCACGATGTGGCCATGCAGGTGGTGGCGGTAGGCTTTATTATCGGCGTGGTGCAGGATTCTGCCGAAACTGCGCTGAATTCTTCCACCGATGTGTTGTTTACTGCTGCGGCCGACATCGGCCGAAAGCGCAGAGAGAGCTTGTGAACCTTGCTTTGCAACTTGCCCGTTTGCGCCGTTTCCGCTGCATCTGCGCCGCTGTTTCATCATGAGCAGTGTTTCAGAAGCAGCTTTTCAGACGGCCTCGAAGCATACCCGCAAATCAAGCGTGAATATTGATTTTAGTGGATTACCCATCCAACCCGCTTTGCCGCCATCCGGCGGCAGCGTTTCAAGCATAAGGAAATTCCAATGAAAAAAGCCGCTCTTGCCGTTTTGCTGCTTGCGCCGCCGGCGCTCGCCGACACGGTTGCCGATGAGTTGTTCAGCGCACGCGCTGCCTATCAGGCTGCCTTAAAGGTGCAAAACGGCAGCAGCCGCCGCATTGCCTCGCTGCAATCGGATATTGCATCCGCTCAGCGGCGCATCAAACAGGCGCAGGCCGATATAGAGAAAATGCAGGGAGAGTTGCAGGAAGAAACCGCCAAAAAAGCACAGGCCGACACTGCATTGCAGGCAGCAGGCCAACGCCTGGATGCCGCCTGGCAGGCTTCGCGCGATGCGCGCAAGCCGTAGGCCGTCTGAAACAGCATCTGCCGCAGCGGGCAGAGCGGGGCAGGGCGGCCGCCCATATGCTGTGCGCCGGCGGCAATGGCACATTCAGACAACCAACCGCAGCACCGGCGCGGCAGCACAAACCTTGAATCGGCTTGCTCCGGCTCTAGGCCGTCTGAAAAGCCATTCTGAAAAGCCGGGCGGAAAACTGCGCGGCCTCAGCTTGGAGACGCTGTTGCAGCGGTGCGGCAGCGCCGTTTCGGCGCACGCCGGCCACAAATGCAAACTAAGGGCGGGAACCTGCCGCCGTTATCGGGGCAGACGCCTATTCAGAGGCGGCCGCCGAAACCTTTGCAAAATTCAAAAAAACACCACAAGAAGTTTTATTTGCCGCTGCGCCCGCCTGCGCGGGAAGCCGGATATTCAGCATTTCAGAATTTTTTTCATCCATACTCCAATATTTTTTATCTGAGTTTCCGCCCGCGTGGGAGTGGCGGCATCAAGGCCTTTCAGACGGCCTTAAGGTGTTTTGCAGCGGTTGCGGGCAATATGCAGGTCGTCTGAAAACGGGTCAGCCTTCATGATATTGCCGCTGTTGCACAAAGCGGATATTCACCAGCATGCTGGCGCACACGGCCGCCAGCAACACCAGGCCGTAATGCCCCAACACTTCTGAAAACGGCAGCACCCTGTTCCAAGAGCGGGCAATGCCCAGCCAGCAGGCGAAAATCCAGCTTGCCGAACTGATTGCGCCCACAATCGAAATCTGCACCGAAAGCCCGTAGGGGAAGTCGGCCAGCACGGTTTTTTCCTGCACATGACGGGCGAGCCGGTGCACCAGAAAACCGTTGGCCGCCAACACGCCCACGCAGATAAATTTCACCCACAGCTTGGGGTTGTTTAAATAACCCGGGCTGGTGAGTATGCCGTAAACCACCAGCGCAATGCCTGTGGCCGCCAGCCCCAACAGCCCCCACAATGCCACCTGCTTGGCCTGTTTGATTTGTTGGATCAAATCCTTATCCAGGGGAGAGGTATAGTTTTTCAACAACAGAAAATCGGTGTGCAGCACTTTGGTCAATACGATGCCCGCCAGAATGAAATGGGTGAACACCAGGGCGGTTTTGAAATATATTTCCATCATGATTCCCTTAAAAATTTGAAACAAAAATCTTGTGAGACGGTGTTTCCGCGTGTCTGCATGAGCCTGCCTCAGGGCAGGCGGCGGTTTTCTGTAGGAAAACTTCGTAATAGATTTTCATGCCCGAAGTGCATATCGGGCACAGCCCGGTGTGTTTCCCCGCCCCGGAGAGGCTGCCGGCGGTCAAAATCAAGCCCTTGCCTGCGTTGAAAGACGGAGCTTGCGCTGAAAGGAACGGTAACGGGTAATGAATGTGCGATATTAAAATGGCCGTATGAATCAAAGAGAATTTTCTGAAAAAAGGTTAAAAATCAGTATTAATGGTTTGACAAACATGGAGAAGCCGATGGCCTGCCGGCACGCATACGGCGGCGGCAGGGTTGGACGCGGGTAATAAAGTTTCAGTTCGGGCGAAGGGCGGATACGGAAAAAAGCCCGCCTGCGCAAGCGCACCGGAGCCCCGGCAACTACGCCGGAGGCCGTCTGAAACACTGACAGCCGAACCTCAAAGAAGCATAAGGCGGCGCGGCGCAGGCGGCAGTGCCAAGCACCCCTTTTTTGTTTGCGTTGTTTGGCTTGTTTTGCGGGTTGCTTAAAACGGCAGCAGAGCTGGCTCTTTATTGCCGGCACCCTGCGGCAGCGGGAACGGGGCGGATACATTGCCGTGCCGCGCGGCCGGCCGATGCTGCCATGATTGTTGTTTGAAAACGGGCCGGCAACTGTAGTCAGGCCGCAAGGGCGGCCGTTGCCTGAAAAGCGCAAAACCGCAGGGAAGCATCAGGCCGTCTGAAAAACGGGCAAACGTTCTTTCAGACGGCCTGATGTTTGGATGGATGGGCTACGCGGCATTAAGAAACAGGCGTTGTGTGCCCGATATGCCGGTTATGTTTGCGGAGCATCAGCGTTTTCTGCCGAAAATCAGCGAAAGCACACCGAGAACCACAAAACCGAAAAATAAAATTTTTGCGATGCCTGCCGCGCTGTCTGCAATGCCTCCGAAACCGAAAACGGCAGCAATAATGGCAATAACAAAAAACACTACAGCGTAATGAAGCATGATGTTCTCCTTGAGTGGTTTTTCGAATGTCGGTATCTAGGCCGAACCTGCTGCTTTCGGCATGGGTTTAAAAATAATACAAAACGGCAGATTGATATATTGAAAACTGACTTTCACGGAAATCGGCATTCGGCCTGTGATTCAATATGCCGGGCAATGCGCCGGTTGCCGCCCGCATATCGGCACCGGTCGGGCGGCCTACACTTTGATATGCGGTTCGGGCGGGTTTTGCCGAGCAGCGGTTTCGTGATGTTCAGTGCCGTATGAACATCATGCAGATACGTTATGCTTTCCGATATTGCCTGCACGCCCAAACCCCAAGCGGAAGCGCAGGCCACACCAACGTTGCCGTGTTTGGGTCAGCAGAATCACAAAGCGCGCGCCAGCAAACCCAGCATATTCTGCCAGGCCGCTTCGGCATCGGCTTCGTTGTAGGCCAAGTCCACGCCGTTTTTTTCACCGTTGCAGGTGGCCTGCGGGTTGGTGAAGCCGTGTTTGGCATGGGGGAAAACATCGATATGGTAACGCGCTTGGGCATGATCCATTTCTTGACGGAAAGCCTCGACCGCCTCCATCGGCACCATGCTGTCCAGCCCCGCGTGCTCTATCAGCAGCTCGCCTTTGACGCTGCCTTTACGCGCGGGCTCGGGCGTGGCGAGAATGCCGTGGAAACTGGCCACGGCTTTCAAATCTTCGCCACGGCGTGCCATATCGAGCACCACGCGGCCGCCGAAGCAGAAGCCGATGGCGCCGATGCGGCTGCCGTCCACTTCGGGCTGAGCGGCCAGGGCCTGCAGGCCGAGGCGGGTGCGCCCGACCAGCGTGGCAGGGTCGGCCAGAGCCGCGCTCATCCATTCGTTGGCTTGGGCGGCATCATCGGTGAGGCGCGCATCTCCGTATAAATCCATCGCCATTGCGGCATAGCCTTGTTCGGCCAGGCGTTCGGCGGCGCGTTTGGCGTGTCCGCTCAAACCCCACCACTCAGGGGCCACCAGCACGCCGGCCAAGCCGCTTTCGGGCTGTTGGGGCAGGCACAGGTAACTTTGCAGGGTAAGACCCTCGGCGGTGGTGTATTCCACGGTGCGGGCAGTAATCGGCATATCAGGCTCCTCTGTGTTGGGTTTCAGACGGCCTCTAGCTTAAATGATGAAACGCAGGCATTCAAGGGTTGCCGGAAAATGCACGGCATGGTTTTGCGCGGCTTCGCTCATCACTTGATGCGCCGCATAGCCGCAAACAAACGGGGCAGGCAGTCAAACACCGGCCGTTGCCGCCCGCCTGTGCGCCGCGCGCGGCAGAACAAAAAAACGGTATATCTGAATGGCTGAATGGCCGCGCGGCAGCGGTTTCAAATTGGGGCGGCACAGAATAAGGCCGGCAGCATTGCAGCGGGCGGTCCCGCCGTGGCAGGGTAGTGCTGCCGGTGGTGTTTGATCAAACTTTTTCCATGCTTACCGCTATACGCGCTTGGGCAGGGTCAGGCATACAGACGGCCTGAAACAGATGTTGGCAGTGCGGCGGCTTGTTGCGCCACGGTAAACGCCCGATAACGGCAGCACCGTTTCAAGACGGCCGCCCCCACCCGCCTGCCGCCATTGGTGCCGTTTCAGCAGCCCGCCGCACCGGTTTTGAAAATCAAACCGTCCTGCCCGCGAATCCCGAGCCGTCTGAAATACGGCCGTCTGAAAACCATGTTTCAGACGGCCTCTTTCACAACTCCGTCCGCCGCAAATGCTCCGCAGCCGCAAACCCCGCAGCCGTAACTCCATGGCCGGCAGTTTCCGGCCGCTGCCCGCTTTTTCCGCACGCCCCTCCAGCCGCTCTGCCGCGCCGGTGTGGGAATAGGGCCACTTTCTCCCGTGTAGACAGGCCGTCTGAACATTCAGACGGCCTTTGTAGCTTTGGAAACGGGGTTTAGGGCTGAGGCAGGCTGTTGCAGGGTATTCTGCCCATTTGCGCCGCCGGTTCCGCTTGATACAGAGTGAGTCTGCTTCTATTTCCGTTACGGCGTTGCCGCATCTTGGCTAACAGACAACGGCTTTCGGCCTCCGAAACGGCAGCAGAATCGGTTTGGTATGGTCTGCGGCTTGCTGCCCGGTGCCGAAAATAAAGTGATTCACCATCATGCAGGCTTGGTTCGAGCCGTTTGCCGCCCGCGCAACGGGCTGCACCGCCAAACTATGCCTGCTGCACGGTTTCTGCAATCCGCTCGGCCATTCTGCGGCTGGCACCCCGGTGTTTGCCCACAAACGCTTCGGCGCAGGCGGCATAGCGGCTGCGCAGCGCGGCATCGGAGAGCCATTGCGCGGCGGTGTACTGCCATTCCTGCGCGCTGAACACCTGCCCGGCCGCGCCCGCTTCCACCGCGCCGCGGGCGGCGGCGGCAAAATTATAGGTGGAGGGGCCAAACAGTGTCGGCACGCCGCAGGCCACAGGCTCAATCAGGTTTTGACAGCCTGTATCCACCAAACTGCCGCCCACAAACGCCACATCGGCGGCCAGATAATAAGCCATCAACTCGCCCATGCTGTCGCCTATCCACACTTGGGTGCCGGCGGCGACTGCAGCATTGTCGCTGCGCTTTTGGGCGGTAAAACCCAGCCGCACCGCCGTGTCGAAGGCCGTCTGAAAACGTTCGGGGTGGCGCGGCACGATAACCAGCAGGGCATCGCCGTGATAGGCGCGCCATGCCCGCAGCAGCAGTTCGGCTTCGTCCACGCCCTTATGTTCGCGCGTGCTGCCGCACACCAGCACCGGGCGGTTGCCGGTGCGGTTGCGCAATACCGCCGCCAATTCGCGCATACCGGCGGTGGGGGTGATGTCGTATTTGGTGTTGCCGCACACATGCACATTGGACGCGCCGATTAAATGCAGCCGCTCGGCATCGGCGGCAGTTTGCGCATAGCAGCCCCGCAGCGTCTGCATCGCCGGCTCCACCAGGCGGCGCACTTTCAAATAGCCGTTTTGCGATTTTTCCGACAGCCGCGCATTGGCCAAAAACAGCGGCACGCCTTCTTGGGCACAGCCGTGCATCAGATTGGGCCAGATTTCGGTTTCCATCAGAATGCCCAAGCGCGGGCGGTGTTCCCGCAGAAACTGCCCGACCCACTCGGGCTTGTCATAAGGCAGATAACGGCATTGGGCATCGGGATACAGCGCTTGGGCGGCGGCACGGCCGGTGGGCGTCATTTGGGTGAGCAGCAGCGGCGCATCGGGAAAATAGCGGCGCAGTCCGCGTATCAGCGGCTCGGCGGCGCGGGTTTCGCCCACCGACACGGCGTGTACCCACAGCGGCTCCTGCACGGGATCGGCCTGCGCCCCGCCGAAACGTTCGCCCCAGTGCGCCAAATAAGCAGGAGCGGCCTGCGCGCGCTTTTTCAGATAGCGGCGGATAAAAAACGGGGCAGGCTGCCAAAGCAGCGTGTAAAGCCGGCGTGCAGCGTCCATCAAAGCTCCTAACGGTTAGGGTGCCGCCCGCTGCGGCGGCATCCGTTATTCCAGAAAACTGAAACTGTGCCGCTGGGCAGCGCGCCAAGATGCCGAGTGCACGCGGCAGCATCGGGGTTTCAGGCAAAAGCAGGATTGATTGTAGCGGATTTGCACACGGCAGATAAGGACTGCCCCGCAGCAACCGCGCGCAGGTTTGAGACAGTGTATGAAGACGATGCCGTGCTGGTTATCAACAAGCCCGCAGGCACGGCAGTGCACGGCGGCAGCGGTGTGAGCTTCGGCGTTATCGAACAACTCCGCCGCTCCCGCCCCGAAGCCGAATATCTCGAACTCGTCCACCGCCTCGAAAAGACACCAGCGGCCTGTTGATGGTTGCCAAAAAACGCAGCGCGCTGGTGAAGCTGCACGAAGCTATCCGCAACAACCACCCGAAAAAAATCTATCTCGCGCTGGGGGGGCCGTCTGAAAGCGCTCTTGCCGGTTTCAAAATGTTGGACGGCTTGCGGATTGACTGCTGCAGTCGGAAATTCTGCAGGGTTTGGAATGCACGCCGGGCTGCGCGGGGGTGTTCAGACGGCCTGATTTTCTGCGGGGAAGGCGATGAGGTCTTGGATTTCCATGCGGATGCCGATGCGGCTGCCGATGGGATGGTCGTGGTGGCCGCCGATGTGTGCGGGCACGGTTTCGCCGCTGTCGAGCTTGAGCGTGTAGATGAAGTGGCTGCCTTTGAAATCTTTGTCGAGCACTTCGGCGGTGATGGGGCTGTTGTGGTGGTGTACGATGTCGTCGGGGCGGATTAATACATCTACTTCGGTGCAGCTTTGGCAGCCCAAAGGCACGGTGCCGCAGAATTCGCCCACGGTCAGCTTCACGCAGTTTGTGCCGCTTACCCGGCCGCGCAGCATCACGCTGGTGCCGATAAAGCGGGCGGTGTGGGCATCGGCGGGGCGGTGGTAGAGGTTGTAGGGGGTATCCCACTGTTTCAGACGGCCTTCGTGCATGATGCCGATTTTGTCGGCCATGGCGAAGGCTTCCTGCTGGTCGTGGGTAACCAAAACGGCACTGGTTTGTTCCTGCTTGAGCAGTTGGCGCACTTCTTTGGACAGGCGGGCGCGCAAATCGGCATCGAGGTTGGAAAACGGTTCGTCCAGCAGAATCAGGCCGGGCTTGGGCGCGAGTGCGCGTGCGAGTGCAACGCGCTGCTGCTGGCCGCCGGAGAGTTGGTGGGGATAGTGGTTGCCGTATTCGGGCAGGCCGGTGAGCGCCAGCAGCCCGTTAACGCGCTGCGCTTGTGCGGCGGCGCTCTGCCCGCTCAGCCCGAAGGCGATATTCTGCGCTACGGTGAGATGGGGGAACAGGGCGTAGTCTTGAAATACCATGCCGATGCGGCGTTGGTGCGGCGGCGTGAAGCTGCGGCCGTCTGAAAGGGTTTGCCCTTTGAGGGTGATGCTGCCGCTGTTTGGCTGCTCGAAGCCGGCTATCGCGCGCAGGGCGGTGGTTTTGCCGCAGCCGGAGTGGCCCAGCAGGCAGGCGATTTCGCCTTCTGCCAGCTTAAATCCGAAATCCTGCAGCACGGGCTTGGCGCCGAATGAGAGGCTCAGTTGCGAAACGTTTAAAATCATGGGTTTTGCTCCGTGCGCGAAAACAGGATAACGGGAACCAGGCCGGTTAAAACAATCAGCAGTGCCGGCAGCGCGGCGTTGGCGTATTGCCCTTCGATGGTAAACATGTAAACGCGCACGGCCAGGGTGTCCCAATCATAGGGGCGCGTCATCAGCGTTATCGGCATTTCTTTCATGATATCGACAAATGCCATCAACACTGCTGTTCCGAGCGAGCCTTTGAGCAGCGGCAGATAAATCCGCCGCAACACGCCGGCTCCGGTGCAGCCCAGCGAGCGCGCTGCTTCGGCCTGCGAGGGGCTGATGCGTTCCAAACCGGCTTCCACCGCTGCATAAGCCACCGCCAGAAAACGAATCAGGTAGGCGGCCAGCATCACGGCCAGGGTGCCTTTGAAAACGGCAGTGGTGCCTTCGGGTAGTTTGAGATAGCTAATCAATACATTGTCGAACCACGCCACCGGCACAAACACGCCCACTGCCAGCACGGTGCCGGGAATGCCGTAACCCAGCGTGGCAATGCGGGCGGCCACGGCGGCAAAGCGGCTTTTGTCGGCGCGTTTGGCCAATGCCAGCAGCAGGGCGGCAGCGGCGGTGAGCAGGGCGGCGGCCAGGCCGGCGGCAAACGAATGCCAGGCGTTGAGCCACAGGGTGGTATTAAAGCCGTCGTTGCGGGTTTCGTATGCCCAAAAGCCCAGCTGCACCAGCGGAATCAGAAAGGCAAAAGTCAGAATCAGGCTGCAATAGAGTGTTGCCAGCCATTTGCGGCCGTCTGAAAGCGGCCTGCGGCGGTGTTGCTGCGCCTTGCCCGGCTGGCTGAAACGGCGGTTGCCGCGGCCGAGCTGCTCGAGCGCCAGCAACACGAACACCAGCGCAATCAGCAGGGCGGCGAGCTGTTTGGCGGTTTCGAGCGAGTAAAAATCGAACCAGGCCTGATAAACGGCGGTGGTGAAGGTGTCATAGCCAAACACGGAAACGGTGCCGAAATCGGCCAACACTTCCATCAGCGCCAAAATCACGCCGCCGGCAATCCACGGCCGCGCCATCGGCAGCGCCAGCCTGAAAAATGCGCGCACGGGCGAAAGCCCCAACGATGCGCCGGCTTCGAGTGCGCGCTGCCCCATGCTGGAAAAAGCATTGCGCGCCAGCAGGTAAACATAGGGATAAAAGGTGAGGCTCATCACCGCAGCCAGCCCGGCACCGTTGCGGATATCGGGAAAAAGCTGCACGATGCCGTAATGCGTGCGCATCCAGCTGTTGAGCGGGCCGCTGTAGTCAAACAAACCGATTTGGGTAAACGCCAACACATAAGCCGGCACGG
Source organism: Neisseria sp. 19428wB4_WF04 (assembly GCF_015235335.1). NCBI lineage: Bacteria > Pseudomonadati > Pseudomonadota > Betaproteobacteria > Neisseriales > Neisseriaceae > Neisseria > Neisseria sp. 19428wB4_WF04. Next base: position 65,089 of record NZ_JADGLG010000004.1, on the reverse strand, counting down.
CCAGCGGCAGCATCATCGCCCAAAAGAAAAAACGCCGCAGCGGAAAATCATACATCGCGGTCAGCCATGCCGCTGTGGTGCCCAACACTGCCGTGCCGGCACCCACGCCCGCCACCAGCCACAGCGTGTTTTTCAGCAGCTCGGGCAGTTGGTATTCGAGCAGAAATGCCCAAATTTCAGCGTCAAATTCTCCCAAGGCTGCCACAATCACAGCCAGCGGGATCACAACAGACGCAATGCAGGCCGCCAGCCACAAACGCGGCAGCAGTTTGAATGCAGGGCTACTCATAACTTTTCAGACGGCCTCAGCTAAAAAACAGCGCGTATTATCGTTGCCGCTGCTTCAGAATGCAAACCAAACAAGCAAATACAGCAATAAATGATAATTTATATTGTTATGATGCGGAATGTCATTTAGAATAGCCCCTGCAGTATAAAAATATTTTAAGTAACTATATAGAAAGAGAAAATCATGATGAAAAAAGCCCTTGCCGTTTCTGTTGCCCTGCTGGCAGCCGCGCCTGCGTTTGCCGAGGAGCTGGTGGTGTATTCTTCGCGCGCCGACAACCTGCTGCGCCCCGTGGCCGAAGCCTATCAGAAAAAAACCGGCGTAAACATCAAGCTGGTAAACGATAAAGCCGGCCCCTTGATGGAAAAGCTCAAAGCCGAAGGCAGCAACAGCCCTGCCGATGTGTTTATCACCGTTGATGGCGGCAACCTGTGGCAGGCCACCCAGATGGGGTTGCTGCGTCCGATTGATTCTGCCGTGCTCAAAGGCAATATTCCTGCCAGCCTGCGCGATCCCAAAAACCATTGGTACGGCCTTTCCGTGCGCGCCCGCACCATTTTCTACAACACCGCCAAAGTGAAGCCGGCCGAGCTTTCCACCTATGCCGCACTGGCCGACCCCAAATGGAAAGGCCGCCTGTGTTTGCGCACCTCCAACAACGTGTATAACCAATCTTTGGTCGGCACCATGATTGCCAACCAAGGCCAGGCCAAAACCATGCAAACCGTTAAAGGCTGGGTGGCCAACCTCGCTGCCCAACCTTTTCCGGACGACACCTCCCTGCTGGAGGCCATCGGCGAAGGCCGCTGTGATGTGGGCATTGCCAACACTTATTATTTCGGCCGTTTGTCGGATAAAAAGCCCAATCTGCCCATCGGCGTATTTTTTGCCGACCAACAGGGTAAAGGCACCCATGTAAACGTATCCGGTGCAGGCGTGGCCAAACACAGCAAAAAAGCCGCCCAAGCGCAGAAATTTATCGAATGGCTCAGCGGCAGCGAGGCGCAAAACCTGTTTGCCGACCTCAACCACGAATATCCCGCCAATCCGAAAATCAGCCCCGACCCGAAAGTAGCCAAATGGGGCAGATTCAAGCAAGACATCATTAATGTATCTGTGGCCGGCAGCAACCAGAAAAAAGCCGTGATGCTGATGAAGCAGGCCGGATATAAATAAGGTTTGCTTTCAAACCGGGCATTTTTTGATGAAAAGGCCGTCTGAAAGTTTTTCAGACGGCCTTTTACCCGGCCTTGCTTTTCACCTTGTCAGCCAAACACACAATAAAACACAACGATCCATAACCATCTTGGTGCAAGCACTTCAAAACATTATGGGCGGTAACGCTTGAATCCGACCGCAAAAAATATTATTCTGCACCCCAAGACCTAGGCTTATCCCCAAAAAACCAGGAGAAATATCATGGCAAAAAATCTGAATGTGTTTGATCAAGAATACGGCCTGCTGATTAACGGTGAGTGGACCAAAGGCAGCAAAGGCGAAACCATGGTTTCATACAACCCCGCCAACGGCGGGGCGTTGGCCAAGTTTATCGATGCTGCCGATGAAGATGTGGATGCCGCCGTGGCCGCCGCACAGCAGGCATTCAAAACCTGGCGCAAAACCACCGCTGCCGAGCGCGCCGCCATTCTCAACAAAATCGCCGATGTTATCGATGAAAACGCCGAGCTGTTCGCCCTGCAGGAAACGCTGGACAACGGCAAACCCATACGCGAAACGCGTGCCGCCGATATTCCGCTGGCTGCCGACCACTTCCGTTATTTTGCCGGCGTGATACGCGGCGAAGAAGGCACCTGCAACCAGCTCGATGAAGAGGATTTGTCTATCGTGTTGCGCGAGCCTATCGGCGTGGTCGGTCAGATTATCCCGTGGAACTTCCCCTTCCTGATGGCCGCCTGGAAAATCGCCCCCGCGCTGGCCGCCGGCTGCACCATCGTTATCCACCCCTCTTCGAGCACTTCGCTGAGCCTGCTCTCGTTTGCCCAAAAAGTGAACCACCTGCTGCCTAAAGGCGTGCTCAACATCATCACCGGCAAAGGCTCGAAATCCGGCGAATATATGCTGCATCACAAAGGCTTCAACAAGCTGGCGTTTACCGGCTCCACCGCCGTGGGCCGCCGCATCGGCATCGCCGCCGCAGAAATGCTGATTCCCGCCACGCTCGAGTTGGGCGGCAAATCGGCCAATATCTTCTTTGACGACATGCCTTTCGACAAAGCCCTCGAAGGCGCGCAAAAAGGCATTTTGTTCAACCAGGGCCAAGTGTGCTGCGCCGGCTCGCGCATTTTCGTGCAGGAAGGCATTTACGATAAATTCGTTGCTGCCCTTGCCGAAGAATTTAAAAAAGTGAAAGTCGGCCTGCCGTGGGAAGACGACACCCAAATGGGCGCGCAAGTAAACGCCAACCAGGTGGAAACCATTCTGAACTATGTGAAAATCGGCCAGCAGGAAGGCTGCCGCATCATCACCGGCGGCAAGAAGGTGGAAGGCAGCCTGGCCAAAGGCGAGTTTGTCGAACCCACGCTGATTGCCGCCGACAGCAACGATGCGCGCGTGTCGCAAGAAGAAATCTTCGGCCCGGTGGCCACTGTGATTAAGTTTAAAACCGAAGAGGAAGTGGTGAAAATGGCCAACGAATCCGAATACGGCTTGGGCGGCGCGGTATGGAGCAAAGACATCAACCGCTGCCTGCGCGTATCGCGCGCGCTGGAAACCGGCCGCGTTTGGGTAAACTGCTACAACCGCCTGCCCGCAGGCGCACCGTTCGGCGGCTATAAAACCTCCGGCATCGGCCGAGAAACCCACAAAATGATGCTGGCCGCCTATACCCAGGTGAAAAACATCTACATCAGCACCCGCGAAGAGCGCGAGGGCATGTATTAAGGCCGTTTTCCGCATGTGAAGTATCAGCCCGCAACAAGGCCGTCTGAAACCGTTTTCAGACGGCCTGAATCGTTGGAAAATCCAAAAAGCACGGCAAGACAAACTTGGCAAAACGCTTATCTGCCGCCATTGTTTTCGCAAGCCTGCTGAGCTGCCCCGCGCACAGACGAAAAATCAAACGTTTGGTTTATCAGCAATTGTTTAACTGAGATTTTAATATTTTTTCATCCCGATTCCCTCTGCACAGCGAAGGGCGCGGGGCGTGTATTAAATTTGCTTCCCGGGCATTTGAGAAGCATCTATGTTGCAACAAGGCCGTCTGAAACCGTTTTCAGACGGCCTGAAGGCATTTTGACAAAGGCATCGGCCTTTTATCCGATATACCACCTGTTTTGGCCGAAAATTGAATATAATCACGGCTTTCCATCTCCATACGGCGGGCAGGATGTCGAAGCGCATACGCACCCATTACGACAACCTCAAGGTGGCGCAAGATGCGCCGATTGAGGTGATTCGTGCCGCCTACCGTTCGCTGTGCAAAAAATACCACCCTGACCAAAACCGCGACAATCCCGATGCCGGCCGCATCATGAGTTTGGTGAACCGCTCGTATGCCGTGCTGTCCGACCCCGGGCAGCGGCGCGCCCACGATGAGTGGATTGCCGCACACACAGAGCGCGGGCAGCCGGTTTCTTCACCGATGCCGCCAAACCGCCCCCCTAACCCCGGCCTGTTTGCCCAAGCCCTTCGTGCGCGGCGTTTGTGGCTGGGGCTGCTGGTTTTTGCCGCCTTAATCGGCGGACTGTTCCTGCTGGCCGGCCGGCAGCGCGAAGCCGCCGCCGATATGCCCGTTGTACGCGCCGACACCGCTCCGGCCGGTTATCCCGAATTTGCGCAATATATGGCCGGCTACCCCGTGTTGGCCGAAACGGGCAACGGCATGGTGAAAATCGACAACCGCGCCAACCGCTCTGCGGTGTTGGTGCAGGTTTATCACGAACGCGGCAACAGTGCCGTCCGCACTATCTATATCCCCCCGCGAGCAGACTTTACCGCATTCAAACTGCCCCCGGGCAGCTACCGCGTCCGCTACCGCCCGCCGGAGGGCGGCAGTTGGAAAAATGCCGCTTTCACGCTTTCAGACGGCCAAAACCAAGCGGCGGCGGTGCGGCTGGAAAACAGCCGTGCCGATGTGCCGTGAGGCCGTCTGAAAGCCGCTCGGGTGCAATGGGTGCAATGATGGATTAGAAAGCTCCCGTGATTTCAGATTTATGCAGTGATTGCAGGATCTTTCAGACAGCGTGAACCGCTGCGGCGTTGCCGGGTTTGGGATTGAAAAAAACGGTTTGCCGGCCGTCTGAAAGGCGGCCGGGCAATATGGTCGGTTGGCGTTGGGAGGTCGGGCGTTTGCTTTGAAATAATTTTTTAATGTTGAAACCGCAGCATGAATGCCGATCATAAAACACAGGAGCAGCAAATGAACAAGCTGAAAACCGGCATGGGCTTATGCCTGATATTCAGATGGATAACGGTGGCGGGTGCGGAAATTCCGGCGCAAAAACCGATGGGAAAAAATGATGGTAAAAGCATCAGCGTCAGGCAGAAAAACGAAGCGGCAACAATAGCCGAAAAATTTATCAATGATTATAAAAGGCCGTATCCATGAAAAGCACCGGCTGTCTTTACCTGTTACGGAAAATTTCCGCAAAACTTATCAGGGAAGAAGCAGGGCGTTGGAATTGTCAGAACAAGCTCTTGAAAACAAAAAACTTTCCAAATCGGAAAGAAAGCTTTTGAATCAATACAGAGGCATTGAATATAGGGAAGAAGCAGGGCGTTGGAATTGTCAGAACAAGCTCTTGAAAACAAAAAACTTTCCAAATCGGAAAGAAAGCTTTTGAATCAATACAGAGGCATTGAATATGATGCGTTACTGGGCGCGGCATTATTGGATGTTTCTCCCGAACATTTTGATTTCAAAGTAAAAAACCGGAATGGGAAAACCGGAATCATGGTGTTGCGGGATAATGTAAAACCTGAATTTGCCGTGCACGCAGACGGCAAACCCGTCAATATCGAAGTGAAACTGAGATTAATCAAATCAAAGGGAAAATGGCTGATAGACGGAGTCGGAAACGAAATATGAAAAAACGGCTTTAAAATATGGGGCATCGGCCTGCTTTGCCGAACCATAGCCGTTTGCAGCAACTATGGGGCAGGGCGGCCGCCTTGCTTTTGTTTGATTTAATCCGCAATCATCCCCAAGCGGCAATATGCTGTTTCTGCTGCTTGGGGAGGTTTTTTCAGACGGCCTCTTTTCAGATTCGGCTGTTTTTGTCTTTAGAGGCTTCTTCTTCGCCGCTGCTTTGGCGCAGTTCTTCATACACCGCCTGTTGCGCCAACACCGAGCCTTCGGGAGCCTGGGTGGTTTCGCCGCGTTCCCACGGGGCATTGGCAGGTATTTCTTCGATGTGGATGGTTCTCAGCGAATAATCGGGTTGGTAGTGCAGATCGTATTTTGCGGCTTTAATCACGGCCAGCATCTGCATACTCATGATCACCAGCAAGGGTGCGCCGGCAAAGATAGAGGCCGTCTGAAGGGTGGCAAGGTCGCCGATAAACATCAGTGCGGCAGGCAGTATGCACAGGGTAAATGCCCAAAACAGACGATTCCAGCGGTGCGGTTCGCCGTCCACTTCGTTTTGCACCACTGAGGCGAGAATGTAGGAAATGCTGTCGAAAGTGGTGGCGGTAAAGAGCACGGCCAACACGATAAACACGCCGATTACAAATTTGGCCATGGGCAGGGTGTTCAACACGGCAAAGATGGCGGCGGTGGCGCCTTTGTCGTTCAACACCGACACCACATCAAGCGCGCCGGTTAGTTGCAGATACATGCCGTAGTTGCCCAAAATAATGAAAAACACCGCACAGCCGAGCGAGCCGTAAAACATCGAGCCTACGGTCATCTGGCGGATGGTGCGGCCTTTGGAGATTTTGGCGATAAACAGGCCGATGGTGGGGGCAAACACCAGCCACCACGCCCAGTAGAAAATCGTCCAGTCTTTGGGAAAGCCGGTATTTTTGAAACCCTGTTGCTCAAAACCGGCAAACGATTCCGTCCAAGTCATCATGGCTGCCATTTGGGTAAGCGAACGGCCGAGGCTTTCCAGCCCCACATTTAAAATAAATACTGTAGGCCCCACACACAGCACAAACACCAAAAAGGCAATGGCGAGATAAAAATTGATGTTGGAGAGCTTTTGAATGCCGCCGCGCAAGCCCTGGTAGGCGCTATAGGCAAAGATAGAAGTGGTGATCAGCAGCACCACCAGCTGGGTGCCCAGGCTGTTGGCGATGCCGAACAGCTCATAGAGCCCTTCGCCTATCATCGGCGAGGCCAGCCCCAGCGAAGTGGCGCCGCCGCCTATCATGCCGAACACGAAAAACACGTCTATCAGCTTGCCCCAGTTGCTTTTGGTAAAGCGTTCGCCCAAGAGCGGCATCAGGCTTTGGCTCACTTTCAACACGGGCGAATTGCGCACATGGGCGAAATAGGCGATGGCCACCGAAGGCACCAGATAAATCGCCCAAGCCACAGGCCCCCAGTGAAACAGGCCGTAGGTGCTGGCCCAGCGCACGGCATCGGGCGAGCCCGGCTCCAGCCCGAACGGCGGCCCTTGCCAGTAATACACCCATTCCACGATGCCCCAATACATCACGCCCGAGCCGATGCCGCCGCAAAACATCATCGCCGCCCAAGAGCCGGTTTTAAACTCCACCTCGTCTTCGGGCTTGCCCAGTTTGATGTTGCCGATGTCGGAAAACGAAATATAAACTACAAAAATAAACGCCAGCACGCCGAAGGCCAAATAGCCCACACCGAGCTTGCCGGTAACGAAAGATTTGGTAACCGCCACCCAGTCGGCACCCTGCTGCGGAAACACCACCAGCGGCACGGTAATGGCAAACAGAATCACCAACACACCGAAAAACGTGAATGTGTCGATGCGGGTGTCGGGTGTGGCTGTTGCGCCGTGCGGGCGGAAATTCTTATCGGCATCAAACATGCCCAAATGCCGGTAAGACATCTGGCGGCGTGCGGGCTTATAGCGGAACTCGATGCGCTTGGGGTCGGACGGGTTGGGATTTTGCTTGTGAACAGACAATGTTGGCTCCTTAATTTGGTTATGTCGTGAGTGCAATGTCGGTTTTCGCTGAGGGCTTCCTGGTGCAGGATATCGTTATTTTCATGCGGAAGCCGGAAAGGTAAGAATGTTTTTTATAATAAAATGAACAGTTTGTAAACAAAAATCAACGTGCCGCCATCATATTTAAACCATAGTGTTTTGAATTTAAACAAAAATAACAAATTTATTAAAAACTTGCCCGGATCTGGCAGGCCGTCTGAACCATCACCGAATCAGAATCAAAAACCCCGCAAACCATAAGGGCTTTCCCGCTTGCAGCACCGCCCGATAATTGGCTAGTATCAGCAATCTGCCGGAGCGTGCCCGCACGTTTTCGAGCTTACCGTTTTGAATCCCATGTTAAGGAGAACACCATGGCCTACACCCTGCCCGAACTCGGCTATGCCTACGATGCGCTCGAGCCGCATTTTGACGAAGCAACCATGAATATCCACCACAGCAAACACCATCAGGCTTATGTGAACAACGCCAATGCCGCGCTGGAATCGCTGCCCGAATTTGCCGCACTCAGCCCCGAAGAGCTGGTTTCACGCCTGAGCGAGCTGCCCGCCGACAAACAAACCGTGCTGCGCAACAATGCAGGCGGCCACGTAAACCACACCTTTTTCTGGAAAAACCTGAAAAAAGGCACCGAACTGAAAGGCGCGCTGAAAACAGCCATCGAGCGCGATTTCGGCTCGGTCGATGCATTCAAGGCCGAATTTGAAAAGGCCGCCGCAAGCCGTTTCGGCTCGGGCTGGGCATGGCTGGTGTCAGACGGAGGCCGCTTGAAAGTGGTGTCCACCCCCAACCAAGACACCCCGCTGATGGGCGAAGCCGTTGCCGGCTGCAAAGGTTATCCGATTATCGGTTTGGACGTGTGGGAACACGCCTACTATCTGAAATTCCAAAACCGCCGCCCCGACTACATCAAAGAATTTTGGAACGTGGTAAACTGGGACGAAGCCGCCAAACGTTTCGAATCCCAATAACCTGCCGCACCCATGCAGAAGGCCGTCTGAAAAAATATTTCAGACGGCCTTTCGACAATCCAACCCCAACTTTTGCAATAATCAAAAAACACCACGGAAATTTATCTGACGGCACGGTGGCGGCATTGCACCCTTTCAGACGGCTTTCGGACATTTTGCCTGCCGGAAAAGGCCGGTCTGCTTTCACCTGCGCTACCGCAAGGTTTTTGTTTTGCCGGCGCCGGCGGTTTGGCCTATGCCCGAAATGATGCGGCGTTACCGCGCTTTCGACATTTGCGGCTGCCCTAAAAAATCTCCAAACAGGGATTCGGGAAGTGGGGGGGCGGGCAAAAATGAAAAGTGCAAACAATGCCCGATATGCCAAGCCTCAACCGGGCTGCTTTTGCGCCCATTCGGCGGGGGTGGCGGCTGCGGCAATCGAGAGCGCGTGCAGCTCGTTGCTGGCGAGCTGTTCCGCCAGGCCGTCTTTAATCAGGCGGTGGCGGGCGAGGCGGGGTTTGCCTTCAAATGCAGAGGAAACGATGCGGGCGAAAAAATGGTGGCCGTCGCCTTCCACCTCCACATATTCGCACGGCACCACGGTTTCAATCATGGTTTTTACTTGTTCGGGGCTGAGCATGGCGGTTCCTTTGAAATTTTTGGCGGCACGGGGTGCCTGTAAAATGCGGGCATTATATAGCGGATTGGCGCATTTTCAACACAGGGCGGCAGGCCGCCGCCGCAAAAGCAGGGTGAATCTGCAACGGTTGCCGGTTTGCCGCTTCATTATTTTTCAGAGGGCCCGGGGTCTTTGAAAATCCATTCAGGCCGTCTGAAATCTTCCACTATCGCCATTTCCGCCTGCGGCACCCGGCTGTTTTTTGCAAGTTATTGAAATAAAATACTTAACGGTTTTGAGGCCGGATTCCCGCCGGCGCGGGAATGAGGGCTTGAGCATTTCAGACGGCATGAAGGGTATTTTTGCAAAGGTCTCGGCCTTATAATAAAGGCCGGAATTTTTGCAGCATGCAAAAACGCTGTAAGGATTTTACCTGCTGCCGTTTCGGCGCAGCCGGGCGTTTGGCGCGGGGGTGGGTTTAATCGATATTTTTTATTATCCGGATTCTGCTTACGCGGGCAAACGGTATTTAAGCTTTTCAGACGGCCTGAAGATGTTTTGCAAAGGCCGCCGGTCCGTTTGAAAACATCATTTGGGGGGCACCAAACAACAATGTGGGAAACATTCAACCAATATATTCAAAACGGCCCGGTGAAGGCAGAGGTGCTGGAATCGGCCGTTATGATTGTCGGCATACTGCTGCTGCGCGGCGTGGTGCTTCAGGCGCATTTCCGCAGAAACCCCTCGATGGAAATCGAAGAAAAACGCCGCTGGGTGGTAACCAGCCGCAACATTACCCTGATTATGGCGGTGTTCGGGCTGGTGATTATCTGGGCGGCGCAGATTCAAACGCTGGCGTTGTCGATGTTTGCCGTGGCCGCCGCCATCGTGCTGGCCACCAAAGAGCTGATTATGTGTTTGTCGGGCAGCCTGCTGAGGGCATCGACCAAACAATATTCGGTGGGCGACTATATCGAAGTCAACGGCCTGCGCGGGCGGGTGGTCGATATCAACCTGCTCAACACGCTGATGATGCAGATAGGTCCCAATCCGCTGGTGGGGCAGTTGAGCGGCAAAACCGTGTCGTTTCCCAACAGCCTGCTGCTGTCGTATTCGGTGCAGCGCGACAACGTGCTGGATATTTATGTGATTCACACGTTTGAAATCCCGGTGCCGATTCATTTGGATTCCGATGCCATTGTTCCCGCGCTCGAGAAGCAGCTCGAACGCCTGTGCGCGCCTTATATCAAGGCAATCGACCGGCATTTGGAGGCGGTGCAGACGCAAAAGCTGTTTATCACGCCCGCCGCCGAGCCGCGCATCACCCGCGTGCCGCGCGATGACAAGGTTTACAATATTGTGGTGCGCTTTGCCTCGCCGGTGCAGCGGCGGCTGGAAATACAGCAGTCGGTGTTGGACGAATTTATCCGCGTGCAATACCGCCTGCTCAATCCCGCCGGCAGCGGCGGGTCGGAATCTTCGTGAAAGCCAATAACCAAGCTGTCTGCAAAGATTATAATTATCTGTTTTGAAAGTGTTTCTGTGGTTTTTAGAGAGCGGGAACCACGGCCGTCCGAATGTTTCAGACGGCCTATAGCGAATCCGCTCCAGCTCCGCCGCAAGGCGCAGGCCGCAGCCATGCCTAACGTCAATCAAGTGGATGCGCAACAGCTTACAAAATCCGCAAGGCGTTGCTTTCCAAAGCATTCTTTCCGTGGCTTTTGAGAGGGCATCACGGTATCCGGATATTTCAGACGGCCTCACAGACTCTGCCTGGGTTTGAACCCGCTTGAGTGCTTGACAGCAGATTCGGCAAGAAAACCGCCCGCAACCAACTGCCTTCAAACGCAGTGTATTGCGGGCGGTTTTTGCAGGCAGATGCCGCTTACCAAATATCGGATTTAATGCGGCGTTTCAGGCCGGGGTGTTCGGAGAGCTTGAATTCCGGTTCTCTGCCCAGTTTCAGCTTGGCCGAATAATCTTTCAACAGCAGGAACACCAGCGGGCTGAGTGCCAGAATCGCAATCAGGTTGATTAATGCCATCGTGCCCATTGTCAGGTCGGCCATATCCCACACCAGCGGCACGCTGTTTACCGCGCCGAAATACACCATGCCCAACACCGCCATACGGAATACCGCCATCAGCAGCCAATGGTTGTTGAGATATTGGATATTCGACTCGGCATAGGCGTAGTTGCCGATAATGGTTGAAAACGCAAACAGAAACAGCACAACCGCCAGAAAATCCGCACCCCATGCGCCAACGTGGTAAACCAGCGCGGCCTGGGTGAGCTGCACGCCGGTGAGCGTGGAGCCGGCGGTATGCACATCGGAGAGCAGCAGGATAAACGCCGTGCACGAACACACGATTAATGTGTCGATAAACACGCCCAGCATCTGAATCATACCCTGCGACACCGGGTGTTTCACATCAGCCGCCGCCGCCGCATTCGGGGCGGAACCCTGGCCGGCCTCGTTGGAATACAGGCCGCGTTTGATGCCGTTCATCATGGCCGCAGAAATCATCGAGCCGAGCAGGCCGCCGCCGGCCGCTTTGAAATCAAACGCGGTGCTGAAAATCAGGCCGAACACGCGCGGCACTTCGCTGATATTCACCGCCATGATATAAAGCGCCATCAACAGATAAAGCACTGCCATAATGGGCACCACTGCCTCGGCAACATGCGCTACGCGGCGGATGCCGCCGAAAATAATCGGCGCGGTCAGAATCACCAGCCCCACACCCACGGCGTGTTTGTTCCAACCCCAGGCCACTTCGGCTGCCGCCACAATAGAATTGGCCTGAACCGCTTCATAAACCAAACCGAAACAGAAAATCAGGCTCAAGGCAAACAAAACGCCCAGCCACTTCTGCCCCATGCCCTGCGAGATGTAATATGCCGGGCCGCCGCGGAAATGGCCGCTTTTATGGTCGCGGATTTTAAACAGCTGCGCCAGCGAAGACTCGGCAAAAGCCGAGCTCATGCCGATCAGCGCGGTTACCCACATCCAAAATACCGCGCCGGGGCCGCCCAGCGAAATCGCAATCGCCACACCGGCAATATTGCCCACCCCCACGCGGCTGGCCAGGCCGGTAACAAAGGCCTGAAACGGCGTGATGCCGTCCGGCGTATCTTTTTTGCGGCCGCCCAGCATTTCCCTGATGCTGTGGCCGAACAGCCGAAACTGCACAAAACCCGTAGCCAGCGTGAAAAACAGGCCGGTGCCGACCAACAGAAAAATCAACCCTTCCCACAAAGGGCCGCTGACGGCATTGACCAAATCATGAAACGATTGAATATTCATAAAAGCTCTTCTTTCTTTTGATGTTTTCCCAAACGGCAAGAGGCCGTCTGAAAGCAAGGCGCATTCTAATATAGCCTTTGCGGAAATAGCGAAAATTTTACGCAGGATTTTGATTAATCTTTTGAAAATGAAAGCCCTATATCAACAGCCCGCAGATAAACAGCCCCGGTGCTGCCGGAAAACCGGTTAAAAAATCGAAGCTTGAACATAAACATACCGGTTTTCCGCCCGGGCATGGCATATCCCGGCAGAGGCATGGGTTGTGCAGATACTTTCAGGCCGTCTGAAAGCCGTCAATACCGCTATTCCCGCCCAAGCGGGGCTTGGTGATGAAAAAATAGTGAAGCAGGGATGAAACAAATATCCCAATGATAACACCGGGGTTCGCGACTGCGAGGGACGGCGCAGCGGGCTTGCGGAGCCGGTGCGGGCAAATAAAGTTCTTGCGGTGTTTTTGAATGTTGGGGTGTCGGATAAGGCCGGGTTGTTTGATTTTTAATACCCAATACCAAAATACCAAACAGCTTGTGTTTTTTGCTGAAACAAGGGTTTCGCAATTTGCATATGCCCAAAAACGATGCGGCCGTGCCGTGGCTTCCGGCATTCTCGGCAACCCTCAAAAATCCAAAGCCATTGTTTCAGCAAAAAACGGAAAGGGTAACAACGCCGGGGTTTGCTGCCTTTCAGGCCGTCTGAAAGCATCAAAGTGCGGAAACTGTTTTCAGACGGCCTCAATCTCAATCACGCCCATTCCGGCAGCCCGTTATCGGCCGGATTCGGCGTTTTTATAGTTGGCCGACACCCGCATATAATGTTCGGCCGAATACACCAAAAACGCCTTTTCCTCATCGGTGAGCGCGCGCACCTGCTTCACCGGCGAGCCCACATAAAGATAACCGCTCTCGAGCCGTTTGCGCGGCGCAACCAGGCTGCCTGCGCCTATCATCACATCGTCCTCAACCACCGCATCGTCAAGAATAACCGTGCCCATGCCCACCAGCACACGGTTGCCGATGGTGCAGCCGTGCAGCATGGCTTTATGGCCGATGGTAACGTCTTCGCCGACAACCAGCGGCGAGCCTGCGGGCTTGGCCGGCGTTTTGTGCGAAACGTGCAGCATACTCAAATCCTGCACATTGCTGCGCGCGCCGATGGTGATGCGGTTCACATCGCCGCGCAACACCGCAAACGGCCACACCGACACATTTTCGGCCAGCGAAACTTCGCCGATAACGGCAGCGGCCGGGTCGATATAGCAGCTTGGGTCGATTTTCGGATAATGCGCCAAATAAGGGCGGATGTTGGTCATGGTGTTCTCCTCAAGGTGGTGTGTAAAAAAGTGGTGTGCAAAAATTGGGCGGAGTGGTTCAAAATAAAAAACAAGACGGCCGGCAGTATCAATATCGCCCCTGCCATTTCGGTTACGGCACGGTTTGGTTTTGCCGTACTGTCCATACTGTCTGCGGCCGGCTGCCTTGCGCCGGAAATGAAGCGGGTTTGCCAAAATACGGAAACGGGTTGCCGCCGCTTCGGCGGCAGACAAAACCGCGCTCTTCGGGTTTGAGCGGGGCAGTGCTGTATTTTTTATGGTGAATGGCGGTAAAAGCCGTTCAGACGGCCCAAATGCTTCGGCGTATAATCAAGTGCCCGATGCATTGTAACGCCAAACAGCGTAAAAACCACCGCTGCCCTGCCCGAGATAACGGCATCAGGCCGTCTGAAACCCGCAAGACCGCCGATTTCAAGGAACCGACACATGTGGCACATCATTGCCATCGGCTATTTATTCGTTACCGTGCTGTTTGCCGCCGCCCAGCCAAGCATTGCACGCGCCCTGATTTACCTGCTGTTTTGGTCGGTAATGCCCTGTTTGTTTGCCTTTTGGACGGCGAAAACGCGGCGGCGCAACAAATCAATGAAAATGCAGGAAGATAAGGCGGAAAACGGAGCGGATTAACCCAAACAGAAACCGGACGGCAGGCCGTACAAATACAGTGCGGCAGCGCAAACCAACGCGGTATCGGGTTTCTGCCAATCCTAATCCGCAATCCGGCAACCCCCTTTTCAGACGGCCTCTGATCTTATATAATCCGCCAGTTTTCATTCATGAAAACTTTTTTATCATTTTTATCGATACAACGCCCGCACTTTACGCGAAAGGGTGCCGCTGCCGGGCCGGTTCTATGCGTGAAAGTGTATGCCTTAACCCTTTAAAGGAAAAACATGTCTCAAGTTACCATGCGCCAAATGCTCGAAGCAGGCGTTCACTTCGGCCACCAAACCCGCTACTGGAACCCGAAAATGGAGCAATACATTTTCGGCGCGCGCAATAAAATCCACATCGTCAATCTGGAAAAAACCCTGCCGCTGTTCCAAGAGGCTCAAGAAGCCGTGCGCCGCTTGGTTGCCAACAAAGGCACCGTGCTGTTTGTCGGCACCAAACGCCAAGCCCGCGAAATCGTGCGCGAAGAAGCCACCCGCGCCGATATGCCTTTTGTCGATTACCGCTGGCTGGGCGGCATGCTCACCAACTACAAAACCGTAAAACAGTCCATCAAACGCCTGGAAGAAAAAACCGCAGCTTTGGAAAAAGCTGCCGAAAGCGGTTACAGCAAAAAAGAAATCCTCGAAATGCAGCGCGATGTTGAAAAACTGGAACGCTCTTTGGGCGGCATCAAAAACATGAAGGGCCTGCCCGATGCCATTTTTGTGATCGACACCGGCTACCAGAAAGGCACGCTGGTCGAAGCCGAAAAGCTGGGCATCCCCGTGATTGCCGTGGTGGACACCAACAACAGCCCGGACGGTGTGAAATACGTGATCCCCGGCAACGATGATTCCGCCAAAGCCATCCGCTTATACTGCAGGGGCATTGCCGATGCCGTTTTGGAAGGCAAAAACCAGGCCTTGCAGGAAATGGTCGCTGCCGCCCAAGCCGCAGCCGAATAAGGCTTGTTGAAAAAGGGGCGGTATGCCCCTTTTTCCAAAACAGGCCGTCTGAAAACACCGCAAACCTTTTCAGACGGCTCTAAATAGTTCTCAAGCATCATTCCCAAGCGCGGCCTGAATATTGCCGCGCCCCAAAAATTCTAGGAGATGAAAAATGGCAGAAATTACTGCAAAAATGGTCGCCGACCTGCGCGCCGCCACCGGTTTAGGTATGATGGAATGCAAAAAAGCGCTGGTTGAAGCTGAAGGCAATATGGAAAAAGCCGAAGAAATCCTGCGCATCAAATCCGGCGCCAAAGCCGGCAAACTGGCAGGCCGCACCGCCGCCGAAGGCGTGTTGGCGTTTGCCATCGAAGGCAATACCGGCGCGCTGGTGGAAGTGAACTGCGAAACCGACTTCGTTGCCAAAGATGCCGGCTTCGTGGCTTTCGCCAATTCCGTAGCCCAAACCGCCGCCGCCAAAAAACCGGCCACCCTGGAAGAATTGGGCGCGCTGGTGGAAGAAGAGCGCAAAGCCATCATCGCCAAGCTGGGCGAAAATATGTCGGTGCGCCGTTTTGAAGTAATCGAAACCGCAAACAGCCTCACCGCCTATATCCACGGCGCGCTGGCCACCGAAGGCGTTTTGGTCGAATACAAAGGCGCGGAAGACATCGCCCGCAAAGTGGGCATGCACATCGTGGCGGCCAAACCGCAATGCGTGAGCGAAGCCGAAGTTGATGCCGAAACCGTTGAAAAAGAACGCCATATCTACACCCAACAGGCCATCGAATCCGGCAAGCCTGCCGATATTGCCGCTAAAATGGTCGAAGGCCGCATCAAAAAATTCCTGGCCGAAATTACGCTCAACGGCCAGGCATTTGTGATGAACCCCGATCAGACCGTTGCCCGGTATCTGAAAGAAAACGGCACGGAAGTTGTGCGTTTCGTGCGTTATAAAGTAGGCGACGGCATTGAGAAAAAAGAAGTCGATTACGCCGCCGAAGTGGCCGCTGCAGCCAAGGTGTAAACCGCAGCACAACAAAAAAGCACTCCGATTCATACAGAATCAGGGTGCTTTTTTTTGAAATCCGTTTTACACAACGCTTTGAAAACCAATAAGAACACACTAAAATTACTTTATTTCGGCAAATGCCGCTGCCGATATGGCGGATTCACTTTGTTTTCAGCGCAGGGAAGTAAGCCGCAGACAGTGTGGAACCGATTTTGGTGCCGCTTTGACGGCTTATCCAATCGTTTTCTTTGACCTGAGACACAGCAATGCCGCAACGGAAACAAAGTGGGTTTGCTATAAACCCAAAGGCCGTCTGAAGCCCGTTCAGACGGCCGTCCACCCAACCCGAAGAAAGCAAGGTATCCCATGACACAGCAAACCAAATACAAACGCGTTTTATTGAAACTTTCCGGCGAAGCCCTGATGGGCAAAGACGCTTTCGGCATCAACCGCGATACCATCATGCAGATTGTCGGCCAAGTGAAAGAAGTGGCCGATATGGGCGTGCAGGTGGCGGTGGTGATCGGCGGCGGCAACATCTTCAGGGGCGTGGCCACCCAGGCGCAGGGCATGGACCGCGCCACCGCCGACTATATGGGCATGATGGCCACTGTGATGAACGCGCTGGCTCTGAAAGACGCTTTCGAATCGCTCGGCCTCAAAGCCCGCGTACAATCCGCCCTCTCCATGCAGCAGATTGCCGAAACCTATGCCCGCCCCAAAGCCATCCAATATCTCGAAGAAGGCAAAGTGGTGATTTTCGCCGCCGGCACCGGCAATCCCTTCTTCACCACCGACACCGCCGCCTCGCTGCGCGGCGCGGAGATGAACTGCGACATTATGCTCAAAGCCACCAATGTCGATGGCGTGTATACCGCCGACCCGAAAAAAGACCCTTCCGCCACCCGTTACCAAACCATCACTTTCGATGAAGCCATCAGCAAAAACCTGCGCGTGATGGATGCCACCGCCTTCGCCCTCTGCCGCGAACAGAAACTGAACATCGTTGTGTTCGGCATCGCTAAAGACGGCGCCCTCAAGCGCGTGATAGCCGGCGAAGACGAAGGCACGCTGGTGCATTGCTAAACAGAGAAAAACACTTGCGCATCAAAACCGTTGCGCAGCCCCTTATCGGTTTTCAAACATTTTTGCCATACTTGGAACGCGCACGGGTATGGCAAAACAAGGTTTGATGGGTATGTTGGCCGGTTACGCTGCTTTTGCCGCTCCAATGCCGAAAAGTAGCTCCCGACAACTGCTTTGTGCCACCACCTATGCCCTTATGGCCGTGTTTTGAAAGGTAATCTGCCCGTGTGCATCAATCGAATCCGGCATGACTTGCTGCATTGTCTGATAGCGGATTGGTGCATTCCAACAGGCAGCCCGCAGAAAATATCAGGCAACGCCACAGATTATTGTTACAGGGCAGGCCGCAACCGTGCAGGTAGGGCAGAGCCGGTTCTGTTGCCGCTTGGGTGGCTTCCAAACCGTTTTTGGGTTAGGGTACGGCCGCGCCGTAACGGAGCAGGCGGTTTTACTTTTACCATAGTATGGGGCAATGCCCGGAGGAGTATGTGTTTCAATGTTTAAGGCCGTCTGAAAACCGGTGCCGCGCGGTTTCAGACGGCCTTAAATTTTTGCAGAAAGCAGATGTTATTTATCGGCAACCCGCTCGCTGCGGATAAGCGTTTGGCCTTGCCCGTCCAGCATTTCCAGTGTGTTGCCGCGCAAACGGTATGTGCTCACCTGCGGCAGCGCGCGGCTTAGGCGTTGCTCGGTTTCCATATCGGGGCAGGCTTTACGGGTGGAAGCAACGGCACTGAATTTCAGGATTTTGTTTTTCACAGTGCTTTGATAGCCGCCGAACAGCCTGTTACAGTTGGTGGCAATGCCGAATTGCAGTTTGTCGTCATTGAATGCAATCACCGTTTGGGGCGCAATTTTGTCTGCTCCTGCTGCTTCGGTTATCTGCCACGAGCCGGACAAGGGCTTGTCCAGCCCGACAGGAAGTATAATCGGCACCACGCAGGCACCAAGCAGCAAAGGGGTGAGTAACACGGCATAGATTTTCATAAAAACTCCTGTTTTAAAATATAAAGTTGCAATACGGCGGTATGGTTTGCGGCGAACCTGCTTGGTTTCTGCTGCGGTGTTTCTGCGCTTTAACCCAAAGAGAGCGTTTGGCAAACCGCCTGAAAGACAGCCGACAGAATCGGTTTGACTGCACGGCTGCGGCTTGCGGCCCGGCAGCAAAAAAGAAGCAGATTCACAATAGCAGGTTGGGATTTTTATAAAATCCGCAAAACATGCTAACCCAATAACAACCATGCAGGATATTTTCAGACGGCCTGCACAGATTTGCAAAGATTCGGCGCGGCTTGGCGGGATAAACCGCCAAAATTGATGCATCTGTGCAAAATCTGCCGGAAATTTCCCACCTGTTACCGGCAGTTGCGCTCCATTGGGCCGCCCGATGGTTAATGCGCTTCCACAAAATCTGCCAACAGTTGTGCAAACCGGTCTGCCTGCGTGAGAAACGGCGCATGGGCGGCTTTTTCGATGATGTGCAGCTCGCTTTGCGGCAGGTGGCGGTGGAGATATTCGCCCATACGGGGCGGGGTGATGGCGTCTTTGGCACCGAAAACCAGCAGGGAGGGGGCGTGGATGTGCGGCAGAAAGGGGCGGGCATCGGCATCGGCAACGGCATCGAGCGCGGCCAGCAGGGCGGTGGGCGCACCATGTTTCACGATGTCGGGCAGCACTTTTTCTAGAATTGGTTGTTGGTCTTTGGCATACACAAACTGCAACTGGAGAAACTGTTTCATATATTTGTGATAATCTTGCTCAAACAAAGCAACCATTTTCGCCAGCGCGGGGCTGCTCAAACCTTCGGGGTAGCCCGGGGCGGCATGAAAGCGGGCGAAACCGGCGGTCAGGCAGAGTGCGCGCACTTTTTCAGGGTGGCGGTGTGCGAGATACAGCGCCACCAATCCGCCGAGCGACCAGCCGGCCAAATAAGCGGGCCCATTGATTTGCCCGGCGAGGGCATCGGCTGTGCCGGCCACATCGAAACTGCCGTCAAACGGCGCACCGCCGTGGCCGGGCAGGTTGGGGGCATGGATATTCCAGCTTGCCGGCAGGCGCGGGATTAAGTCATCAAAAATATGGCGGTTGGCCGCCCAGCCGTGTATCAGATAAACGTTTTTCGGGGAATGCGTCATGAAAGTACTTTCGTGGTGGCGGAGATGCTTGGGCAACAAAGATTGCTTATTATGCCACGGCGCTGCGGTTTCAGACGGCCTGTGTGCAGGCTGTGCACAAGATTTGTCGGCACTGCGCACCGATGCCGCCGCCGTCTGCCCGCATTGCGGCCGCAGCAGCACCAACGGCGCAGTGTGCGGCCGCTGCCAACAAACGCCGCTGCCGTTTGAGCGGCTGTGGGCTTCGGTGTATTACGAAGCGCCTGCCAGCAATATGCTGTATGCCTTCAAACACCGTGCCGACAGGAGTATGTTGCGGCCGCTGTGTTACATGATGTTGAGCCATCCGCCGCCGTGGTTGGAAAGTGCAGGAGTCGATTGTGTGTTGGCCGTGCCTCTGAGCAAGCAGCGGAGACTGTTTCGTGGTTTCAATCAGAGCGACGGTTTGGCCGGGGCGGTGGGGAAAAGCTACGGTTTGCCCGTGCTGCCGCACACGGCGGTTTTCAGACGGCACCATGCGCCGCAGAGTACGTTGAAACAAAACGAGCGGCGTAAAAACGTAAAAAATGCTTTTGTGTTAAATAATCAATATGTTAAAAATCGTAAGATATTATTGGTTGACGATGTTGCCACAACCGGAGCAACGTTTGAAGAATTGGCGCGAACACTAAAACGGGCGGGCACTTCAGCGGTTTTCTGCTGGGCGCTCGCGCATACGCAATTGAAAAAATAACGAAATTTCTTTGACGCGCGCCGCCGCTTACGGCATAGTGCGCACGCTGGGGCAAACAATTACCATGTTTACCGTTGTGTTATACCAGCCCGAAATCCCTCCGAACACGGGCAATATTATCCGCCTTTGCGCCAACACCGGTGCCGATCTGCATTTGGTGAAGCCGCTCGGCTTTCCGCTGGATTCGAGCAAAATGAAACGGGCGGGGCTGGATTACCACGAATTTGCCAAACTGGCCGTGCATGAAAATTTTGAAGACTGCCTCAACGCCCTGGCAGGCCGGCGCATATTCGCGCTGACCACCAAAGGCAGCGGCCGTCCGGATAAGGCGGCGTTTCGGGCAGGAGACGTGTTTTTGTTCGGCCCTGAAACCCGCGGGCTGCCTGCGGAGATTTTGCAAGGCCTGCCGTCAGAGCGGAAACTGCGCCTGCCCATGCTGCCGGAGAGCAGAAGCATGAACCTCTCCAACACCGTTGCCGTGATGCTGTTTGAAGCGTGGCGGCAAAACGGTTATACAGGCGGTGTTTGACCATTCCACCAATATTGGATGTATGTTTGAGTTTATATTGATGAAATGGTTCGGCCGTCTGAAAGCATTTTATTCACTCAAGAACGGAAATCTGTTTTGATACCGACCAAACGAAACTTCTTTACCACCGCTTTTGCTGCCCTTGCGCTGGCTGCTGCTGCTGCGCCGGCTCAGGCCGATGCCGTTGTGAAAGCCGAAAAACTCAGCCCTTCTGCCAACCTGAGCTACAAAGTGGCCGGCAAACGCTACACCCCTCTGAAAAAAGTATCATCGTTCAGCCAAACCGGCAGCGCATCTTGGTATGGCAGCCGGTTTCACGGCAAAAAAACTTCCAGCGGCGAGCGTTACAATATGCACGCGATGACCGCCGCCCATAAAACCCTGCCGATTCCCAGCTATGCCCGCGTAACCAATCTTGCCAACGGCAAAAGCGTGGTGGTGCGCATCAACGACCGCGGCCCCTTTCATTCCGGCCGTGTGATGGATGTGTCGAAAGCCGCTGCTGCCAAGCTCGGCTTCATCAATAAAGGTACGGCCAAAGTGCGCGTGGAGCAGATTGTGCCAGGCAGCCAATCCGCTGAAGGCATGGCGCAAAACGAAGCCCGCAATATTTATGTGAACCTGAAAAGTTTCGATACCAAGGCCGAAGCGCAGCAGTATCTGAAACACACCGGCAACCATTTGAAATCGTCCGACATCGGTCAAAAAGTATCTGTGGTGAAAGAAAACGGCAGCTATGTGGTGAGAATGGGCCCGTTTAGGCAGCAGGAACACGCCGACACGGCAAAAGGGCATGTGCTGGCTGCCATTTAAACCGTTGCGCTTGTTCAGACGGCCTGCCGGTGTGCGGCCGTTTTGTTTTGGGCGGAAAGCGTGGCGAAAGGTTATAATGCAGGCCGTCTGAAAAAATAATGAAAGAGTGCCATGATCAGCAGGCTCAGCGGCAAGCTGCTTGAAAAAAATCCACCGCAAATCGTGATGGATGTAAACGGTGTGGGTTATGAAGTGGAAGTGTCGATGCAGACATTCTATCTGCTGCCGCCGCTTGGCGAAACTGTTCAGCTTTACACGCAACTGGTGGTGCGCGAAGACGCGCATCTGCTGTTCGGCTTCGCCGGCGCGGCCGAGCGCGCCGCGTTCCGACAGTTGGTGAAAGTGGGCGGCATCGGTGCCAAAACCGCACTGGGTATTTTGTCGGCCATGAGTGTTGACGAATTGGCGCAGGCGGTGGCGCAGGAAGATGTCAAACGCCTCTCGTCCGTCCCCGGCATCGGCAAAAAAACCGCCGAGCGCATGGTGTTGGAGCTGCGCGGCAAACTGGTGCCGGAAAATGCCGCTGCCGGCCTGCCGGCTCCCGTTGCCGCAGCCGATGAAACCGATGATATTGTGAGCACGCTGCTGGCGCTGGGCTATAACGAACGCGAAGCCAAAGCGGCGGTGAAAAATATTCCCGCCGGCACCGATGTAGGCGAGGGCGTGCGTTTGGCATTGAAGAATTTGTTGAAATAGTTTGAAAAATTTGGGCATAGTAAATTTCTTTCATTTGATGGTGTTTTTTGAAATTCTTGAAAAACTTTTCTTTATTCATTTAAAGTTAACAAAGAGCTTGCTGTGTCGTTTATTGTTATGCTAAATATTTTTGTAAATACAGTAAATTATATTTATTTTAATAAGGATATGCCTGTTAACCCGTTTTTCATTCATGAGCTTTACCGCAAACATTTATGTTGTTTGAGTTGATGTTTTTAAGCGTCTTGTAGCAATAACATTGACCGGTTTTTATCATCTGGGGTAATGTGAAAAACACAAGCGATGCTTGTGTTTTATTTTTATTAAAAACATATTTAAGGAGTTTATGAGAACATTGAATGATGAAAAAAGTTTCCGGTGCTGGAACAATTGCAGATTTATGAGGTATTTTAGGATCTAGATTTGGTGTTCCTGGTGCATTGGGTGGATATTTGTTCGACCGTCATATTGAAAATCAGGTTAATATGACACGGCAAGAATTAAACGATAGAGTAAATGATATCCAGAATCGAGTGAGAAATGGAGAGTATGTGGCTGATTAAGCTATAGTATGGAGCTGTTTCATATCATGAAGCAGCTCCGTTTTTAGGATGGGATTTAAGATAAGGAGGCAGCGTGGAAGAAAAAAAGATAAGGCGCGGTTTGGATTCTATTATTATTTACGCCATTCTTATAATAAGCTTTTCATATATAATAAAATATTACAGTATTAAAGAACCATGTTTTACCATAATAATGGTGTCAGGGTTGCTGGTTGCAGAATTGATTTATGTAGTATATAGAAAAATTAGGATGGATAGTAATAAAAAATAAAATTTAATGTTGGTTGTTTTGAATATTGGCGCTGTATATATTTTTATACAGCGCCAATATCATATCCACTCTATCATGCCAATTAATACAGTATAATTGTCCGATATACGAAAAATATTATGCAATTTATATTTTCTTAAAATAATTTAAACTATGGTTAACAAAATTTTCAATTGGTTTGAATCGCGCATCGAGCCGTATCCCGATGATGCCCCGAAAACGCCCGATAAAGGGCTGTTGCGCTTTATTTGGAGCAATCTCAGCGGTATGCGCGGTTGGATTGCGGTGCTGGCCGTGTCCACCGCCGGCATCGGCATCATGGAAGCAATGGTGTTTCAGTTTATGGGCAAAATCATCGATTGGCTGGGCAGATATTCCCATGAAACGCTGCTGGCCGAAAAGGGTTGGGCGCTTGCGGCCATGCTGGCGATGATGCTGTTTGCGGTGTTTTGGCAGTTTGCCGCTTCAAATTTGCGCCTGCAAACCCTGCAGGGCGTGTTCCCCATGCGTTTGCGCTGGAATTTCCACCGCTTGATGCTCGGGCAGAGCTTGGGTTTTTATCAGGATGAATTCGCCGGGCGTGTGTCGGCCAAAGTGATGCAGACCGCGCTGGCGGTGCGCGATGTGGTGATGACTCTCGCCGATATGGCGGTGTATGTGGTGGTGTATTTCATCACTTCGGGCGTGATTTTGGTTTCGCTGGATTCTTGGCTGCTGCTGCCTTTCGCAGGGTGGATGATCGGATTCGGCACGGTGATGGCGCTGCTGATTCCCAAGCTGGGCAAAACTGCCCAGCACCAGGCCGATGCCCGCAGCCTTATGACGGGGCGCATCACCGATGCCTATTCCAACATCACTACGGTGAAACTGTTTTCGCACGGCGCGCGCGAAGCCCGCTATGCCAAGCAGTCGATGCAGGAGTTTATGGTAACGGTACACGCACAAATGCGGCTTGCCACCCTGCTCCACACGGGCAGTTTTCTGGTAAACACTTCGCTCACCGTTTCCACCGCCGCTTTGGGCATCTGGTTGTGGCACAACGGCCAGGTGGGCGTGGGCGCCGTGGCCACCGCCACCGCTATGGCATTGCGCGTAAACGGCTTGTCCCAATATATTATGTGGGAATCGGCGCGCTTGTTTGAAAATATCGGCACGGTAAATGACGGCATGGCCACATTGTCGAAGCCGCACACCATTACCGATAAACAGCATGCCCTGCCGTTAAAGGTTTCGGAAGGCGCAATACGTTTTGAATACATTGACTTTTCCTACGAAACCGGCAAACCGCTGCTTAATGGTTTTAATCTGTATATCAAACCCGGTGAAAAAGTCGGTTTGATAGGGCGCAGCGGCGCAGGCAAATCCACTATCGTTAATTTGCTGCTGCGTTTTTACGAACCTCAAAGCGGCAGTATTTTCATTGACGGTCAAAATATCAACGATGTGTCCCAAGAAAGCCTGCGTGCCCAAATCGGGTTGGTTACGCAGGATACCGGCCTGCTGCACCGCTCGGTGCGCGACAACATTGTTTACGGCCGTCCCGACGCCACCGAAGAAGACATGACGAATGCCGCCGAACGCGCCGAAGCTGCGGGATTTATTCCCGACCTCTACGATGCCAAAGGCCGCCGCGGCTACGATGCCCATGTGGGCGAGCGCGGTGTGAAACTTTCAGGCGGCCAGCGCCAGCGCATCGCCATTGCCCGCGTGATGTTGAAAGATGCCCCGATTCTGCTGCTTGACGAGGCCACCAGTGCGCTGGATTCGGAAGTGGAAGCCGCGATTCAGGAAAGCCTCGACAAAATGATGGAAAACAAAACCGTCATCGCCATTGCCCACCGTCTTTCCACTATCGCCGCGATGGACAGGCTGATTGTGCTCGATAAAGGCCGCATTGTCGAAGAGGGCAGCCATGCCGAATTGTTGGAGAAAAACGGTTTGTATGCCAAGCTGTGGACGCATCAGAGCGGCGGCTTTTTAAACAGCGAAGCCTGACGGCTTAGCACGAATCAGCCGTCTGAAAAACTGGGGCGGCAGAAAATGTAGTCTAATGTAATATTTGAATATAAGGAATAAATTGCCGCGTAGAAAATTTATTAATTATCTATAATTAATAAAACAGTATTTTCGTAAGAATATAAATCAATGAGAATCGTTATCTAAAAATGATTGAAATTATTGGTTTTTTCTAGCATTTTTTTAGCAGGCTAACTTTAAAACGTGTCTTAAATTGGATACAATTATCGGATATTTAGCGGTATTTTATGTTAACGAAACCAGGCGTAGCTCATGTTGGCAAACTACTTCCCCGTATTGGTGTTCATTCTTGTCGGCCTGATAGCAGGCATCGTATTCTTGGCGTTGGGCAACCTGCTCGGCCCCAAGCGCCACTATGCTGAGAAAGACGCGCCGTTTGAGTGCGGCTTCGAAGCCTTTGAAAACGCACGCATGAAGTTCGACGTGCGTTATTATCTGGTGGCGATTCTGTTTATTCTGTTTGATTTGGAAGTGGCGTTTATGATCCCGTGGGCGGTGGTGTTTAAAGATTTGGCCGCTGCACACGGGCAGTATGCTTTCTGGTCGATGTTCGTGTTTATCGTGGTACTCACGGTAGGCTTTATCTACGAATGGAA
The DNA here is from genome assembly GCF_015235335.1 of Neisseria sp. 19428wB4_WF04. Taxonomy (NCBI): domain Bacteria; kingdom Pseudomonadati; phylum Pseudomonadota; class Betaproteobacteria; order Neisseriales; family Neisseriaceae; genus Neisseria; species Neisseria sp. 19428wB4_WF04. The sequence continues at coordinate 39,431 of NZ_JADGLG010000004.1, read as the reverse complement.
AAAAGGTGCGCTGGAATGGGAATAGATGGCGTTTTGAAAAAAGGTTTCGTAACCACCAGTGCAGACACTGTACTCAACTATATGCGTACCGGCTCATTGTGGCCGGTAACGTTCGGTTTGGCATGTTGTGCGGTTGAAATGATGCAGGCCGGTGCGGCACGTTATGACTTGGACCGCTTCGGTATCATTTTCCGCCCGTCGCCGCGCCAGTCGGATTTGATGATTGTAGCCGGCACGTTATGCAACAAAATGGCGCCCGCGCTGCGCCGCGTATATGACCAAATGGCAGAGCCCCGCTGGGTGCTTTCTATGGGTTCGTGCGCCAACGGCGGCGGCTATTACCATTATTCTTATTCGGTGGTGCGCGGTTGCGACCGAATTGTGCCGGTGGATGTTTATGTTCCCGGCTGTCCGCCCACCGCTGAAGCGCTGATTTACGGTTTGATTCAGCTTCAACAGAAAATCAAACGTACTTCAACGATTGCGCGGGATTAGGAGGGCGTGATGGCTGATGTGAAAACCCTGCATGAAACCGTTGCCCGCGTGTTGGGCGGCAAAGTAAGCAAAATCATTGAGGCATTGGGCGAAATCACCGTTGAATGCCCGTCTGAAAACTATTTGGAAATCATGGCGGCTCTGCGCGATCATGCCAATCTGCATTTCGAATCGCTGGTGGATTTGTGCGGCGTGGATTACAGCACCTATAAAAACGAACCGTGGCACGGCAAACGCTTCGCCGTGGTGAGCCAGCTGGTTTCCGTGAAAAACAACCAGCGTATCCGTGTGCGCGTGTGGTGTCAGGACGATAACTTTCCCGTGGTGGATTCCGTAACCGAAATCTACAACAGCGCCGATTGGTATGAGCGCGAAGCCTTCGATCTTTACGGCATTCTGTTCAACAACCATCCCGACCTGCGCCGCATTCTCACCGATTACGGTTTTGTCGGCCACCCTTTCCGCAAAGACTTCCCGATTTCCGGCTATGTCGAAATGCGTTACGATGAAGCCGAAAAACGCGTGATTTACCAACCCGTAACCATCGAGCCGCGCGAAATTACCCCGCGCATCGTCCGCGAGGAGCACTACGGTGGCTAATAAACTAAGAAACTACACCATCAACTTCGGTCCGCAGCACCCTGCCGCCCACGGTGTATTGCGCATGATTTTGGAATTGGACGGTGAAACCATCGTCCGCGCCGACCCCCACATCGGCCTCTTGCACCGCGGCACCGAAAAGCTGGCCGAAACCCGCACCTATCTGCAAGCGCTGCCTTATATGGATCGCTTGGACTATGTCTCCATGATGGTGAACGAGCAGGCCTATTGCCTGGCAGTGGAAAAACTTACCGGCATCGAAGTGCCCATCCGCGCCCAATACATCCGTGTGATGTTTGCCGAAGTTACCCGCATCCTGAATCACCTGATGGGCATCGGTTCGCACGCGCTTGATATCGGCGCGATGACCGTGTTCCTGTATGCCTTCCGCGAGCGCGAAGAGCTGATGGATTTATACGAGGCCGTATCCGGCGCACGTATGCACGCGGCCTATTTCCGCCCCGGCGGCGTGTACCGTGATTTGCCCGACTTTATGCCCAAATACGAATCGAGCAAATTCCGCAATGCCAAAGTATTGAAAAAACTGAATGAATCGCGTGAAGGCTCCATGCTCGACTTTATCGAAGCCTTTACCGAGCGTTTTCCCGGCTGCGTGGATGAATACGAAAGCCTGCTCACCGACAACCGCATCTGGAAACAGCGTACTGTCGGCATCGGTGTGGTTTCTCCCGAGCGTGCCCTGCAAAAAGGCTTTACCGGTGTGATGCTGCGCGGTTCCGGCGTGGAGTGGGATATCCGCAAAAAAGCCCCGTATGATGCTTATGCCGAAGTAGATTTCGATATCCCGGTCGGCGTGAACGGCGACTGTTACGACCGCTATTTATGCCGAATCAACGAGATGCGCGAATCCAACCGCATCATCAAACAGTGCGTGCAATGGCTCAAAGCCAATCCCGGTCCGGTGATTGTCGATAATCACAAAATCGCCCCGCCCAAGCGCACCGAAATGAAAATGGGCATGGAAGACCTTATCCACCACTTCAAACTGTTTACCGAAGGTATGCATGTGCCCGAAGGCGAAACCTACACCGCAGTAGAACACCCCAAAGGCGAGTTCGGCATCTATATGATTTCAGACGGCGCCAACAAACCCTACCGTCTGAAAATCCGTGCTCCCGGCTTTGCCCACCTGCAAGGCATGGATGAAATGGCGCGCGGCCATATGCTCGCCGATGTGGTGGCCATTATCGGAACGCAGGATATTGTATTCGGCGAAGTAGATAGATAAATAAAAGGCAGTATGCCATGAGTAGCAAGATCCTTTTGGTTATGTGTGCGGCCTCAGCAGTCGGTTTGGCCGCCTGCGGGGCTGTTCAAACCACGCCTTCTTGGGGCGGGCATTGCCCGAAACCCGCAACAGACGGTAACGGTATGCTGGAAATTAAAAACGGCCAAACACTAAAATGCCAAATCCGTGTGTTTACCTCAAATATGGGATGCACCGAAAAAATTACCAATCCTTCCGGGGATGACGGATATGTCTGCACGGGCGGCAATAAAGGGGCAGTATTCTTTTTTGACAACAACGGCGTACTCAAAAGCCATGAATTTATAGAGCGTTAAAAACAGCGTTTCGCGGCTTGGATCGGAAAATAAACAGAATGAAGCCGCCATGCGCAAAACCAACATCAATCAGGTACGAACCATGCTATCCGCAGAATCTTTGAAACTCATTGATAACGAGTTGGCCAAATACCCCGCCGACCAGCGTCGCTCAGCCATTATGGGCGCATTGCGCATCGCCCAAACCGAAAAAGGCTGGCTCAGCGCCGAAACCATAGAGTTTGTGGCCGATTATGTCGGCATCGCACCGGCAGCCGCTTACGAAGTCGCCACTTTCTACAATATGTACGACCTCGCCCCCGTAGGCAAATACAAACTCACCGTCTGCACCAACCTGCCTTGCGCCCTGCGCGGCGGTGTGAATGCAGCCGAATACCTGAAACAGAAACTCGGCATCGGCTTTGGCGAAACCACTTCAGACGGCCTCTATACCTTAATGGAAGGCGAGTGCATGGGCGCATGCGGCGATGCCCCCGTGATGCTGGTAAACAACCACAAAATGTGCAGTTTTATGACTGAAGAAGCGATTGAGCAAAAATTGGCGGAATTGCAGTAAGGGCTACCTGAAAGGCCGTCTGAAAACAAAGAAAGGAAGCAAAAATGGAAGCCAAATGTTTGTGCGGTGCTGTATCAATAAAAGTTGCAGCTAATAATAAACTGCACGCTTGCCATTGCGGTAAATGCCGTACTTGGGGTAGTGGGGCAAGTTTTACCTTGACGGCCAAAAAACCTGAAATCAGTGGCAGCGAACATATCGGCCGCTACCGCTCGTCCGAATGGGCGCAACGCTGTTTCTGCAAACAATGCGGCACGCACCTGTTTGTTCAGGTGGGCGACGATTATTACATCAATGCGGGATTATTTGCCGATAACGCCGATTTTGAGCTGGAAAGCCAAATTTTTATCGACTGCAAAGCACCGTATTACGATTTGGCCAACGATACGCCGAAACTGACCGAGCATGAGTTTTTAGCCATGATTGGCGCGGAGAAATAACGGGCAGCAAGCCGTAGGTCGGATTCTTGAATCCGACATTAGCAAGGTTTTAACTCGGACAAACTGTCGGATTCAAGAATCCGACCTACACAACATTGAAGGCATTTGAATCCGATACGGCCAAACAGTTTAAACACTTTAAAAAATCCCTTTTCAGACGGCCTCAACAAGGCTACCTGAAAAGCCGTCTGAAAACCTTTCAGACAGGCATGTAAACAAAATATCAGCGCATAACCGCATCAGGCGGTTGGGCGGCAAAACAAAAGATTGAAGAAGATTAACCGATTAGGGCTAAGCAAATGGCTATTTTCCAATCAGGCGTGATTTTTGAAAACGTCGATACCCGTAATCCCGACTGTTGGCACTTGGAAGCATACCAAGCGCGCAGCGGCTACCAAGCGCTGCGTAAAATCCTGACTGAAAACATGTCGCAAGACGACGTGATTGCCGAAGTCAAAACTTCAGGCTTGCGCGGCCGCGGCGGCGCAGGTTTTCCCACCGGCCTGAAATGGAGCTTTATGCCCCGCTCGTTCCCCGGCTCCAAATACGTTGTCTGCAATACCGATGAAGGCGAACCGGGTACGTTTAAAGACCGCGATATCATCATGTTCAACCCACACGCCCTGATCGAAGGCATGGTTATCGCCGGTTACGCCATGGGTGCCGAAGCAGGCTACAACTATATCCACGGCGAAATCTTCGAAGGCTACCAACGTTTTGAAGCCGCGCTGGCCGAAGCGCGCCAAGCCGGTTTTTTGGGCAGAAACATCATGGGATTGGGTTTCGATTTCGAGTTGTTTGCCGCCCACGGCTACGGTGCCTACATCTGCGGCGAAGAAACCGCGCTGTTGGAAAGTTTGGAAGGTAAAAAAGGCCAGCCGCGCTTCAAGCCGCCGTTTCCCGCTTCATACGGCCTCTACGGCAAACCCACCACCATCAACAACACCGAAACCCTTGCCTCCGTGCCGTTTATTATCCGTGATGGCGGCAAAACCTTTGCCGGACAGGGCATCGAAAACGCCGGCGGCACCAAACTGTTTTCCATTTCCGGCCACATAAACCGCCCCGGTAACTACGAAGTGCCGCTGGGCACGCCGTTTGCCAAGCTGCTGGAAATGGCCGGCGGCATGAAAGACGGTAAAAAACTCAAAGCCGTGATTCCCGGCGGCTCGTCCGCCCCCGTGCTGCCCGCCGATATCATGATGGGCTTGAATATGGATTACGATTCCATTGCCAAAGCCGGCTCCATGCTCGGCTCCGGCGCGGTAATCGTGATGGATGAAGATGTGTGCATGGTGAAGGCACTGGAACGCTTAAGCTATTTCTACCACGAAGAATCCTGCGGCCAATGCACCCCCTGCCGCGAAGGCACAGGCTGGCTCTACCGCATCGTACACCGCATCGCCGGCGGCAAAGGCAAACCCGAAGATTTGGCACTGCTCGATTCTATCGGCAACAACATGGCCGGCCGCACCATCTGCGCCCTGGCTGATGCCGCCGTGTTTCCCGTGCGCAGCTTTACCAAACACTTCCGCCACGAGTTCGAGCACTATATCGAGCATGGCAAGCCGATGAAGGCGCATAAGTGGTGTTGAGGCCGTCTGAAAAATATAAAGGCAGGGCAATGCGGGGGGGCTTGCAAACAATCCTACATCCCGGGAGCTATCATGAAACTGATGAAAACAGTGTTTTTCAGCCTGATAACAGCGGTTGTTTTGGCTGCCTGCAGCTCGGTGCCGAAAGAAAGTCCGGCACGGCCTTGGAGCAACGCAGAATATAAAATGGAGTTGGCAGGGGTTGCGGCCAATCTTGCGCAAAGCAATTACCGTTACGGTTTTACTGTTTTGTTGAAAACAGCACCCAAAGTTGCTTCGGTGCGTGTCGAGCGCGTTGCAGGCGGGCCGTCTGAAACGATTATTGACGACAGTGCCAATCCGACCACCCGCTTTTCATGGCAGCCGCAGCAGCCCAAAGGTGCGCGCACTTCTTTGGCACGCACTGCGAACGGGTTTACTTGGATGGGGCAGAGTGCTGTATTGGGCTTGAACGAAAAAGATGCCCCCTGGCTTTATGCTGCCGGAGATACCCGGCAGGTTTACCGCTTTACCGTGCGCGATGTGAAAGGCAGAGAAACCGTGTGGGAGCAGTCGGTTGTTGTGGCGGCACCGGTTAAGCGGGCCTTATTGTCTGCACAGAAGAAACACGCCCGCCCGAAGTAAAGGGCGGCAGCGGAACAGGGTTTTAACCCTGTCGGGCAAACACCCAAACCATAAACCGGGCCGTCTGAACGCAACATAAAATGCCTGCCTGAAAAAGTTTCAGACGGCTCAAGCAAAAGCCTTTAAAAACCGCAACCGGGAAACACACCATGTTACCGATCGGAATGGATGGCAGATTTACCCAGCATTGCTGCCATGAGTTTGAGCACGGTATCTCGGGCATGGCAAGCCGATGAAGGCGCATAAGCGGTGTTGAGGCCGTCTGAAAATAATATGACTCGTTCCATTTAACAATGATATGCACAAGATGTGCGGGAAACAAAATATGAACTCGATTTATTTGAGAAAAATGATTAAAACAGTGGCCCTGGTGTTGGCGGCGGGTATTTCTGCCACGGCGCAGGCTGTGTGCGCCAACCCCAATCTCGATGTGGTGGTGTTGGGCTCGGGCGGGCCTGAATTGAGCGATAAGCGCGCATCGTCCGGCTATATTCTGCGCGAAAACAAAAAAGCCAGAATTCTGGTTGATTTCGGTTCGGGCGCTTCGCTGAATTTCGAGCGTGCCGGTGCACAGATCGAAGACTTGCAGGCAGTATTGCTGAGCCATTTACACGCCGATCATGTGAATGATTTTCCCGCGTTGGTAAAAGGCGCGTTTTTCTCCGAACGCGGGCGTGATTTACCCGTTTACGGCCCTGCAGGCAATCATGCGGTACCCCCGTTGCCGCAATATTTGCAGCGGCTGTTCGGTGAAAATGGCGCGTATGCTTATTTGTCGGGTTTTTTAGACGGCAGCGAGGCATTCCGCTTCAAGCCGGTTACCGTGCCGTTTGATATGAAGCGGCCTCAGGTGTTTTCGGCCAAAGCGGGCGGCTTTACCCTCCGCGCCGTGCCGGTTGCGCACGGCATCATTCCTGCGCTGGGGTGGCGTATTGAAAAAGACGGCTGCTCGGTGGTGTTTTCCGGCGACACCGGCAATATGGGGCGCACGTTAGACAAAATAGCAGGCAACGCCGATTTGTTTGTCGCCCATAATGCCGTTCCCGAGGGCAGCGCCGACCGTATCGCGCTGAAGCTGCATATGCCGCCGTCTGAAATCGGCCGCATTGCCGCCGGTGCCGGAGTAAAAAGCGCGGTATTGTCGCACTTTATGCGGCGCACCGAAAACGTTAAACCGCAAACAGCCGAGGCCGTTGGCGCACACTACAGCGGCAGACTGGCATTTGCAGAGGATTGCGATATTTATTCGGTACAAAGCGGGTTGAAAACAGGAAGCTGTGCGGAAAAATAAGCAGGCATACAGGCCGTCTGAAATATCGGGCCGAACCACCCGGCCTGTTCTTCAAATGAAGCAACGGAAACGGTACGGCAAACATCAGGCCGTCTGAAAGCAGCATCACCATGATAATGCCCGCCTGAAAAATTTTTTCAGACGGCCTCAAACCAAAACCTTTAAAAAATCGGTAACTAGGAAACACACCATGTTACAAATCGAAATAGACGGCAAACAGATTGCAGTCAAGCAGGGCGCGACAGTGATGGAGGCGGCGCACGAATTGGGCACTTATATCCCGCACTTCTGCTACCACAAAAAACTGTCTATTGCCGCCAACTGCCGTATGTGTCTGGTGGAAGTGGAAAAATCCCCCAAGCCGCTGCCTGCCTGCGCCACGCCGGTAACGGACGGCATGGTGGTGCACACCCATTCGGCCAAAGCCAAGCAGGCGCAGGCCGGCGTGATGGAGTTTCTGCTGATCAACCACCCGCTCGACTGCCCGATTTGCGACCAGGGCGGCGAATGCCAGTTGCAGGATTTGGCGGTGGGTTACGGTAATTCCGCCAGCCGCTACACCGAAGCAAAACGCTCGGTAACCGGCAAAGACATGGGGCCGCTGGTTTCTGCCGCAGAAATGAGCCGCTGCATCCACTGCACCCGCTGCGTGCGTTTTACCGAAGAAATCGCCGGTATGCAGGAAATCGCCATGGCCAACCGCGGCGAGTTTTCCGAAATCATGCCGTTTATCGGCAAAGCGGTAGAAACCGAATTGTCGGGCAATGTGATTGATTTGTGTCCTGTCGGCGCGCTCACCAGCAAACCGTTCCGTTACGATGCCCGCTCGTGGGAATTGAGCCGCCGCAAAACTATTTCCGCACACGATGCGCTGGGCAGCAACCTGATTGTGCAAACCAAAGACCACACCGTACGCCGCGTGCTGCCTTTGGAAAACGAAGCCGTCAACGAATGCTGGATTGCGGATCGCGACCGTTTCTCCTACGCCGGCCTGTATCACGAAAGCCGTCTGAAAACGCCGAAAATCAAACACGGCGGCCAATGGCACGAAACAGACTGGCAAACCGCGCTGGAATATGTGGAAAAAACGCTGGCCTGCATTGCCAGAGAAGACGGCCAAGACCAAATCGGCATCTGGGCCAACCCGGCAAACACCGTGGAAGAGCTGTTTCTGGCGAAAAAACTGGCTAACGGCTTGGGCATCCGACATTTCGACACCCGCCTGATGCAGCAGGACAACCGCCTTTCAGACGGCCTGCAAGGCGCACAATGGCTGGGGCAGAGCATTGAAGAATTGGGTAATGCCGATGCCGTATTGGTGGTGGGGGCCAACCTGCGCAAAGAGCAGCCGCTGCTCACCGCCCGTCTGCGCCGTGCCGCCAAATCCCATATGGCCTTAAGCGTGGTTGCCAGCAGCAGGGAAGAGCTGCACATGCCGCTGTTTGCCCATGAAGTGCTGCACCCCAACGATTGGGCAGATTTTCTAAACAAACTGGCGCAAGACACGCAAAACCCGCTTTCAGACGGCCTCAAGCAGGCTGAAAAAGCCGCCGTGATATTGGGCGCGGAAGTGCAGAACCACCCCGACTACGCCGCGATTTATGCTGCCGCGCAACAACTGGCCGATGCTGCCGGCGCCGTTTTGGGCATTCTGCCGCAGGCTGCCAACAGCGTGGGCGCAGACGTATTGGGCGTAAACGGCGGCCAAACCGTGCAGCAGATGCTGGCGCAGCCGAAAAAAGCGGTGCTGCTTTTAAACGTGGAGCCCGAAATAGATGTGGCAGACGGCGCCAAAGCCGTGGCTGCGCTGACACAGGCACAAAGCGTGATGGCTTTTACCCCGTTTGAAAGCGAAACCTTGCGCGAAGTGTGCGATGTGATGCTGCCCGTTGCGCCGTTTACCGAAACTTCGGGCAGTTTTATCAATATGGAAGGCCGTCTGCAATCGTTTCACGGCGTGGTGAAAGGCTGGGGCGATTCCCGCCCCTTGTGGAAAGTATTACGCGTGTTGGGCAATGTGTTCGGCTTGGCCGGTTTTGAATACGACAGCAGCGGGCAGGTGTTGAAAGAAGCGGTCGGTCAAGAAAACCTGCCTGCAAAATTAAACAACCGGAGCACTTGGCGGGGTGGGGCCGGTATTCAGACGGCCTCTGCGCTGATGCGTGTAGGCGGTGTCGGTATTTACCACAGCGATGCGCTGGTGCGCCGCTCTGCGCCTTTGCAGGCCACCGGTCATGCGCAGGCTCCCGCCGCCCGTGTACACCCGAACACGCTGGCCGCGCTCGGCCTGCAAGACGGCGCGCGCGCCCAGGCCGTGCAAAGCGGTGAGCGCGTTGCCGTGCGCGTGGCGGCCGACAAGGGGCTGCCCGAAAACGTGGTGTATCTGCCGCTGCATACCGAAAATGCCGCGCTGGGTGCACTGATGAACCGCATTGAATTGGAAAGGGCATAATCATGCAGGAGTGGTTTCAAGCCTTGTTTGCCACACAGCTCGGAATGGGTGCGGCGGGCAACGATGTCGGCCTGGTGGTGTCGGTTATCGTCAAAATCGTGATTATCCTGATTCCGCTGATTCTCACCGTGGCCTACCTCACTTATTTCGAGCGTAAGGTTATCGGCTATATGCAGCTGCGTGTCGGCCCCAACGTTACCGGGCCGTTCGGCCTGATCCAGCCGTTTGCCGATGTGTTCAAACTGCTGTTTAAAGAAGTTACCCGCCCCAAGCTGTCGAACAAAGCCTTGTTTTATATCGGCCCCATGCTCTCGCTTGCCCCTGCGTTTGCCGCGTGGGCGGTGATTCCGTTCAGCAGTGAATGGTGGCTCACCAACGTTGATGCCGGGCTGCTGTTTATCCTGATGATTACCTCGCTGTCGGTATATGGTGTGATTATCGCGGGCTGGGCCTCCAACTCGAAATATTCGTTTTTGGGCGCGATGCGCTCTTCGGCGCAAACCATTTCCTACGAAATCGCCATGGGTGCGGCTTTGGTGGCGGTGGTGATGGTTTCTGGCAGCCTGAACTTTACCGACATCGTAGAAGGGCAGAGCAAAGGCATGGCCGGCGGTTCGGTTTTCTCGTGGAACTGGCTGCCGCTGTTTCCGCTGTTTATCGTTTATCTGATTTCTGCCGTGGCCGAAACCAACCGCGCTCCGTTTGATGTGGCCGAGGGCGAGTCGGAAATCGTAGCCGGCTTCCACGTTGAATATTCAGGTTTTGCATTTGCACTGTTTTTCCTGGCCGAATATATTTTTATGATACTGATTGCCGCGCTTACTTCGCTGATGTTTTTGGGCGGCTGGCTTTCGCCTTTTCCGCAAAGCTGGGGCTTTGTCGGCACATCCGGTGCATTTTGGATGTTTGTGAAAATGGCCTTTATCCTGTACGGCTATTTGTGGATACGCGCCACCTTCCCGCGTTACCGCTACGACCAAATCATGCGCTTGGGCTGGAAAGTGTTGATTCCCATCGGCTTTATCGGCATCGTGGTGCTCGGCTTGTGGATGATTTCACCGCTGAGTTTGTGGAATTGACTTAAAGGCCGTCTGAAAATATTGAGGCGGTTACGAATCTGCTGTTTGGACAGACGGGGAAGCCAAAGGCGGATTGATGCCTGCCTGCGCTGCCATGCGGCGAAAATGAAAGGAACAGAGCCGTGAAAAAGCTTGTAAAAACGATATTGCTGATGAGTACGGTTTTGTCGTTGCTCAACGGCTGTTTCATAGCCGGCCAGATTCACGACAAAATTTACGAAGACTGCGCCATCCATCCCGACAGTATCCAAAGGCTGCCGCAGCAGGAGCGCCAGCGCTTGGCGGGAAAATGCGGTTGGAAAGCGAAGCCCGCGCAACCTCAGTCTTTATTGAACATGGAGCTTTTGTGCCGTGCCGACATCACTGCGCCGCCGGCACAGGGCAAGCGCAGCGGTACAATCGAAACCACGCTGCCCAACGGCCTGAAGCTGCACTACCGCATAATCAACGGCACGGTGCCTGAATTGAAGGTGCTGTATCCTAGCGGCAAAACCGAAACACATACCCGCTTTGCAGACGGCAGAGCACAAGGTTGGTCTGAGGGCTATTATCCTTCGGGCAAGCTGCGTACCCGCTTTTTCTACCAAAACGGCAAAGCAAGGCAGTATGAGATTTATTCGGAAGACGGAAAAGTTGCTGAAAAAGGCAAGGTTTCCTGCCGCTAAAAAGGCCGTCTGAACACCCTGATTTCAAAAACGAAAACCCGCTTCAAAGGGACACCAATGGCAAACCTAGTTAAAACCTTTCTGCTCGGCGAACTGGTAAAGGGCATGGGCGTAACGCTCAAAAACTTCTTCGCCCGCAAAGAAACGATTATGTTTCCTGAAGAGAAAACGCCGCAGTCGGTGCGTTTCCGCGGGCTGCACGCGCAGCGGCGCTATCCCAACGGCGAAGAACGCTGCATCGCCTGCAAGCTGTGCGAAGCGGTTTGCCCCGCGATGGCCATCAATATCGAATCGGAGCAGTGCGAAGACGGCACCCGCCGCACCACGCGCTACGATATCGACTTAACCAAATGCATTTTCTGCGGCTTCTGCGAAGAGGCTTGCCCGGTGGACGCAATCGTGGAAACCCATATTCTCGAATACCACGGCGAAAAGCGCGGCGATCTGTATTACACCAAACCGATGCTGCTGGCCATCGGCGATAAATACGAAAGCGAAATCGCCAAACGCAAAGCGGCCGATGCGCCCTACCGATAAAGGATAAGAGCGATGACTTTTACTGCAATCCTGTTTTATATTTTGGCGGCCATCGTGTTGTTTGGCGCACTGAAAACCGTAACCGTGAAAAACCCCGTGCACGCGGCACTGTATTTGGTGCTCACTTTCTGCGTGAGTGCGCTGATTTGGATGCTGATGCAGGCCGAATTTTTAGGCATCACGCTGGTGTTGGTGTATGTGGGTGCGGTGATGGTGCTGTTTCTGTTTGTGGTGATGATGCTGAACATCGACATCGAAGAAATGCGCGCGGGCTTTTGGCGGCATGCGCCGGCGGCCGGCTTGGTGGGCGTGTTGATGTCGGTGGCGCTGATTCTGATTTTGGTAAACCCGAAAACCAATCTGGCTGCATTCGGTGTGATGAAAGAGATTCCCGCCGATTACAGCAACGTGCGCGATTTGGGCAGCCAGCTCTACACTACCTATCTGCTGCCGTTCGAGCTGGCAGGCGTGCTGCTGGTGTTGGGCATGGTGGCGGCGATTGCGCTGGTGCACCGCAAAACGTTTAACCCCAAAGCCGTCAATCCTGCCGACCAAGTGAAAGTGAGTGCCAAAGAAGGCCGTTTGCGCATAGTGAAAATGGAAGCCGTCAGGCCGTCTGAAACGGCAGGTGAAACGGATTCAGGCGGCAAAGAGGAGGGGAAAGCATGATTACCTTAACGCATTATTTGGTTTTGGCCGCGCTTTTATTCGGCATCAGCGCGATGGGCATTTTTATGAACCGCAAAAACGTGCTGATTTTATTGATGAGCATCGAATTGATGCTGTTGGCGGTAAACTTTAACTTTATCGCGTTTTCGCAATACCTGGGCGACACTGCCGGGCAGATTTTCGTGTTTTTCATCTTAACCGTGGCTGCGGCAGAATCCGCCATCGGCTTGGCGATTATGGTGCTGGTGTTCCGCAACCGCAACACGATTAACGTGGCCGATTTGGATACGTTGAAAGGATAGGTGCGCGCCTAATGCCTGCTGCCTGCCCTTTGAAAATAACGGGGAGAAAAGCATGACCGAAGTATTGGCGGCATATATCTTAACGGTATCGTTTTTTCTGCTGATACCCGGTTCCGTTAATCTGGTTGTTGTCAATGCGGCGGCACGCTGTGGCTTGAAAGGTGCATTTTTTGCGGTTGGTAACGGGTTGGTATCCGGTCGGGGAAAAATCATACAGGCCGTCTGAAAACATTTCAAAAGACGGACTTGGAGAGCTAAATATTGCAGACGGTATTTCTGCTACTGCTGGGAAAGTTGCAGGACAGCTTCCAAAACCGTTTTCCGGCATGGTGTTGGGCAGTGGTATTCGCCTTGTTTTCTGCTTTATGGAGCATGAGCGGAAATGTGGGAATATTGATTGCCGGTTCTGTAATTTCAGGGCTGTATGCTTGGGGTTATTTTGTTTTGCTCAGGAAGCTTTCCGACCGCCGGTGTTATGGCTGGCGGTGTATGCAGCCGGCGGGGTGCTGCCGTTTTTGCTGTTGCCGATGGTTGCGGCCGTATGGCCGGTGAGTTGTTAAAAACAGATAACATAAAATAAAAAGGGAGAGCAGCAGAATGAATAAACTGCTTGAAAGCAGGCAAGAGAAAACTCTCGAAACCGAATCTGCAAACAGAAAAAGATAACGACACGGCGGTATCCGCTTTTGATGCCGTCTGAAAAATCAAAACTGAAAAAGGTTCATTTCCATGACCGATATGACTTTATATCTCATCATTGCACTCATGCCGCTGGCAGGCTGCCTGCTGGCGGGGCTGTTCGGCAAACAAATCGGCCGCGCGGGCGCACACACGGCTACTATTTTGGGGGTGGCCGCTTCCACTGTGTTGTCGGCCTATGTGCTGTGGGGCTTCATTGACGGCTCGCGCGCCAAGTTTGACGAAAACGTTTATACCTGGCTTACCATGGGCGGCTTGGATTTCTCGGTCGGTTTTTTGGTTGACAGCCTGACCGCCATGATGATGGTGGTGGTAACGTTTGTGTCGCTGATGGTGCATATCTATACCATCGGCTATATGCACGATGAAAAAGTGGGCTACCAGCGTTTTTTCAGCTACATCTCGCTGTTTACTTTTTCGATGCTGATGCTGGTGATGAGCAACAACTTTATCCAGCTCTTCTTCGGTTGGGAAGCCGTGGGCTTGGTGTCGTATCTGCTGATCGGTTTCTATTTCAAACGCGAAAGCGCGATTTTTGCCAATTTGAAAGCCTTTTTGGTGAACCGCGTGGGCGACTTTGGCTTTATTTTGGGTATCGGCCTGGTGTTGGCCTATTTCGGCGGCAGCCTGCGTTATGCCGATGTGTTCGCCTATCTGCCCAATATTCAGACGGCCACCATCGAGCTTTTTCCCGGCGTGCAATGGAGCCTGATAACCGTTACCTGCCTGTTGCTGTTTGTGGGCGCGATGGGTAAATCGGCGCAGTTTCCGCTGCACGTTTGGCTGCCCGACTCTATGGAAGGCCCAACGCCGATTTCGGCTCTGATTCACGCGGCTACCATGGTAACGGCCGGCCTGTTTATGGTGTCGCGTATGTCGCCGATTTACGAGCTTTCCACCACCGCCTTGAGCGTGATTATGGTGGTGGGCGCGATTACCGCACTGTTTATGGGCTTTTTGGGTACCATTCAAAACGACATCAAACGCGTGGTGGCTTATTCCACCCTGTCGCAACTGGGTTATATGACCGTAGCACTGGGCGTATCGGCCTATTCGATCGCAATGTTTCATGTGATGACCCATGCTTTCTTTAAAGCGCTGCTGTTTTTGGCTGCGGGCAGCGCCATTATCGGTATGCACCATGACCAAGATATGCGCCATATGGGCAACCTGAAAAAATATATGCCGGTTACCTGGCTTACCATGCTGATCGGTAATTTGGCACTAATCGGCACACCGTTTTTCTCAGGCTTTTACTCGAAAGATTCCATTATCGAAGCCGTGCATTTCAGCAGTCTGCCCGGCAGCGGTTTTGCCTATTTTGCCGTGCTCGCCAGCGTGTTTGTAACCGCTTTTTATGCCTTCCGCCAATACTTTATGGTGTTTCACGGCAAAGAAAAATGGCGCGAAACCGAGTATGGACACCATTCAGACGGCCACGATGAACACCATCACGGCTTGGGTAGAAACGACAACCCACACGAAAGCCCGTGGGTGGTTACCCTGCCGCTGGTTTTACTGGCCGTTCCATCAGTGGTTATCGGCTATATTGCTGTCGAACCCATGCTCTACGGCAATTTCTTTAAAGACGTGATTTATGTAAACCATGAAGCCCATCCCGTAATGGCGCAAATGGCCGAAGCCTTCCACGGCCCGCTGGCCATGATTTCCCACAGCCTGCACACGCCCGTGCTCTATCTCGCCATTGCCGGCGTGGCAGCGGCCTGGCTGCTGTATGTGAAAGCCCCGCACCTGCCGGCCAAGATTGCTGCCGCCTTCAAGCCGGTTTACACCCTGCTCGACAACAAATACTACTTGGACGTGATTTACTTCAACGTGTTTGCCAAAGGCAGCCGCGCATTGGGCAGTTTCTTCTGGAAAGTGGGCGATACCGCCATTATCGACAACGGCATCGTAAACGGTTCGGCCAAAGTTGTCGGCGCGCTGGCCGCACAAGTGCGCAAAATGCAAACCGGCTTTATCTACACCTATGCCGCCGCTATGGTGTTCGGCGTGCTGGTGCTGATTGCAGCATTTTTCCGGGGGCTTTGGTTCCAATAAGGCCGTCTGAAAAGGCTTGTAAGAGGGCAGGGTGGCAAGCCACCGTTATAGAAGTTCAGATGGCCTCTGTCTTGTTTGCCGTCTATTTGGTAAGGCAAACTAAACCTTACCAATAGATTCTCAAAGGAGTAACGACATGGCAACCACCTTACGGCTGAACAGCAAAAGCCAAGTAACTTTCAAGCAGGAATTTCTTCACCATTTGGGCATCAGTGCGGGCGACGAAATGGAAGTGTACAAACTGCCAAACGGTGAGTTACGGATTAGGGCCAAAGCCAAGCTTGCACAAACCAAAAGTATCCGCGAATTCGCAGGCCGTCTGAAAAACGAGGCGGGCGTACATTTGAGTGTGGAAGAGATAAATCAGGCCGTTGCCGAAGCCGCCGTGGCGGGCGCGGGTATGGAGCGTAAGCTTGTCATTGATACCAACGTGCATCTTGGCGCTGTTGCGCGATTTCGTCTCGTCCGTGCCTAAGTTGGTGGCGCAGGAAAACGAAATCGAAGCAGGTTTCTCCGTGATGGCGCACAACGGCAATTTCGCCGATGGTGTTAATGCATTCTGCGGTGCTATGCTCGGTGCGGATCAGTTTGCTACTTTCGACAAACAGGCTGCAAGAATATTGCAGGAAACGGCTATGAAAACCCGGTTGCTGAAGTAACAGTATAGGTTGGTAAATACTGAAAAATATTTCAGAAGGAACCTTAAAGTAGTTTGAAAAATAGAGGTAAATCGAGGTTGTTTAGAAAAGAAAAATTCAAAAAACGGAATAATTAAGTAATTTATTAATTTATGAAAAAAGCAGACAGGTCATAGGCTTCGGGGAGCAGAAGACACCAAAATCATTGGTGGAAGCGTGCAGCAGATTTTTATTTTTAGATAGCGCAAGATGACGGGTACGGAGTTGAAGTGTGATACTGCATTGATGAATTTATTGTGTGATGCAATTGCACATTGTCGTGATCATGAGGGTTGGGCCCCATTAAATCGGGTTGGGCAGATTATCAGAAACCAATCCTCATTTGACAGTAAAAATTATGGGTACTCCAAACTTGGAGACTTAGTTAGAGCAATTGATATTTTTGAAACCAAACTTCCGATGGGGGTATTCGCAACTTTATGTGAAAAATAAGCGTGATAAGTCTAAACCCGATAGCTTAAAATAAATATATTGGAAATAAACTGTCAAGAGGCCGTCTGAAACGGTTTCAGGCAGCTTGAAAACAGAAAACTTTGATGAAAAGACTGTTTCAGACGGCATTAAGGCTATCTGAAACCTCCAACAATATAACAACTTTTGATTTACAAACCCACAGGAAAAAACCATGTTTTCCAACCATCTACTCAGCTTGGCAATATGGGTGCCGATGATTGCCGGCGTGCTGGTTCTGGCCACAGGCTCAGACCGCCGTGCGCCGTTGGCGCGCATTCTTGCCTTTATCGGTTCGCTGGCAGGCTTTTTGGTCACGCTGCCGCTGTTTGTGCAGTTTGACCGTTTGAGCGGCGGCTACCAGTTTGCCGAGTTCCATCAATGGATTCCCCTGCTGAATATCCATTATGCGCTGGGTGTGGACGGTATTTCGGTGCCGTTCATCATTCTGAACGCCTTTATCACGTTGATGGTGGTGCTGGCAGGATGGGAAGTGGTTCAGAAACGCCCTGCGCAGTATATGGCGGCTTTTCTGATCATGAGCGGCTTGATTAACGGCGCGTTTGCTGCCCAAGATGCGATTTTGTTTTATGTGTTTTTTGAGGGTATGCTGATTCCGCTCTACCTGATTATCGGCATGTGGGGCGGCCCGCGCCGCGTGTATGCTTCGGTAAAGTTGTTTCTTTATACGCTGATGGGGTCGCTGTTGATGCTGGTGGGCTTGGTTTATCTGTCTTATCAGGCCGGCGGCAGCTTTTCGATTGCGGATTTTCAAAACCTGAAGCAGATTCCGCTGGGCGTGCAGCAGTTGCTGTTTATCGCATTTTTCCTGTCGTTTGCGGTGAAAGTGCCGATGTGGCCGGTGCATACCTGGCTGCCCGATGCCCACGTTGAAGCGCCGACAGGCGGCTCGATGGTGCTGGCTGCGATTACGCTGAAAGTGGGTGCCTACGGCTTTTTGCGCTTTATTCTGCCGATTCTGCCTGATGCATCGCGTTATTTCGCGCCTGCAATTGTGGTGTTGAGCCTGATTGCGGTGATTTATATCGGCATGGTGGCATTGGTTCAGACCGATATGAAAAAACTGGTGGCGTATTCTTCTATCAGCCATATGGGTTTCGTTACTTTGGGTATGTTCTTGTTTGTTGACGGCCGTCTGAACGATTGGGCGTTGAAAGGTGCAGTTATCCAAATGATTTCGCACGGTTTTGTTTCTGCCGCAATGTTTATGTGCATCGGCGTGATGTATGACCGTCTGCACAGCCGCAATATCGCCGATTACGGCGGTGTGGTGAATGTGATGCCGAAATTCGCCGCCTTTATGATGCTGTTCGGTATGGCCAATGCCGGTTTGCCCGCAACCTCGGGTTTTGTGGGCGAGTTTATGGTGATTATGGGTGCGGTGGAAGTGAATTTCTGGGTGGCCGCGCTGGCCGCGCTGACGCTGATTTACGGTGCTTCTTATACCTTATGGATGTATAAGCGCGTTATTTTCGGTGAAATTACCAATCCCGAAGTGAAAGAGATGAAAGACATCAACTGTCGCGAGTTTGCGGTTTTGGCGGTTTTGGCGGTGGCGGTGTTGGGCATGGGTCTGTATCCCGCAGCATTTATCGAAGTTATCCACCAGGCTGCCAACGATTTAATCAGCCAAGTGGCGCAAAGCAAGATTTGAGGTGTGTGAATGAACTGGACCGATTTGAATTTAATCCCCGCCATGCCTGAAATCGTGCTGCTTGCGGCGTTGTGTGCAGTGTTGTTGGCGGATTTATGGGTGAAAGACGAAAACCGTTTCGTTACCCATATTCTGAGCCTGCTTTCTTTGGCGGTGGTGGCGGCAACGCAATGGCTGGTGTGGACACCCGACAGTGTATATACGTTTGGCGGTATGTATATCGCAGACGGTATGTCGCGCCTGTCGAAAATGGTGATGTATGCCGGCTTGTTTGTTTTGTTTGCGTACAGCAAGCCGTATAACCGGGTGCGCGGCATTTTTAAAGGTGAATTTTACACCTTGTCGCTGTTTGCCCTTATCGGTATGAGCGTGATGGTGAGCGCGGGGCATTTCCTAACCGCCTATATCGGTTTGGAGCTGCTGTCGCTGTCGCTTTATGCCATGATTGCCCTGCGCCGCGATTCGGCCAAAGCCGCCGAGGCCGCATTGAAGTATTTCGTGTTGGGCGCGCTGGCTTCCGGTCTGCTGCTCTATGGCATTTCTATGGTGTATGGTGCCACCGGCTCGCTGGAGTTTGCCACCGTGCTGGCAACGGCCTACGATGGTCAGGCGCAGGAATGGCTGCTGAAACTCGGCGTAGTATTTATTGTGGTGGCGGTGGCGTTCAAGCTGGGTGCAGTGCCGTTTCATATGTGGGTGCCCGATGTGTATCAGGGTGCGCCCACTTCGGTGGCCGCTTTGGTGGGCAGTGTGCCGAAAATCGCCGCCGTGGTGTTTGCGTTCAGGATTTTGGTTACAGGCTTGGGAACGGTTCACCACGATTGGACGCAGATGCTGGCCATTCTTGCCGTGGCCTCGCTGTTGGTCGGCAATCTGGCGGCAATTATGCAGACCAATATCAAACGTATGTTTGCCTACTCCACCATTTCCCATATGGGTTTTATCCTGCTGGCGTTTATGGCGGGCGCGGTGGGTTTTACCGCCGGCCTGTATTACGCCATTGCTTATGTGGTGATGGGGCTGGTGGGTTTCGGCGTGTTGATGCTGTTGTCTGACGAAGCCGTAGAATGCGAAGAAATCAACGATTTGGCCGGTTTGAACCAGCGCAATGCCTGGTATGCCTTTCTGATGCTGCTGGCAATGTTTTCAATGGCCGGCATACCGCCGCTGATGGGTTTTTATGCCAAATTTGCCGTGATTAAGGCGTTGTTGTCGCAAGGCTATATCTGGCTGTCGGTGTTTGCCGTGGTGATGAGCCTGATTGGCGCGTTTTACTACCTGCGTGTGGTGAAAGTGATGTATTTCGACTCTGCTGCCGGTGAGCGGCCGGTCGGCGGCAATGCGGCAGCGAAAGTGTTTTTATCGGTTAACGCCGCGTTGCTGCTGGTTTGGGGCGTGATGCCGCAAAGCGTGATGGATTGGTGTTTGAAAGCGTTGGAAAACACCCTGTAAGCCTTGCAGCTTTTTGCAAGTCAAACGGCAACCCCACGGGTGTTGCCGTTTTTGCTAATATGGCGGCCGGGTCGAAAATTTTTCAGACGGCCTTAAGGGCGGCAGGATATTGCCGGGTTGCGCGCTGCTGTTAATCAAAGCCAAAGAATAAAGGACGGGACTGTTGCAACATCGGTTTAGGCCGTCTGAAATACTCACCGCCGTTATATTATTTCCGCGCAGGCGGGAAACCGGCGCTATTTTTATACATCACCGAAATCAAACATGGGTTAATGTTAGAAGACCGGGTTCCCGCCTGCGAGGGATGGTGAAAAAGAAACTTTTGGTGATGTTTTTTTGATTTTTGCAAAGGCTTCTCAGGCCGTCTGAACCAACACAAGGTTTCCGTATGACCGTATCTATGTATATTCTGCTGCTGCTGGCGTTTATTTTTGCCAACGCTCCGTTTCTCACCCCGCGCCTGCTTGGGATTTTTGCGCTCAAGCATAAGCATTTCGGCCATCATCTGCTCGAATTGTTTACCGGTTTCGGCATCACCGCCGGTTTGGCGTATCTGCTCGAATCGCGGGCGGGCAGTGTGCATCCGCAGGGTTGGGAATTTTATGCCGTGGCGGTCTGCCTGTATCTTATTTTTGCCTTTCCCGCCTTTGTGCGGCGGTATTTCTGGCACGGCCGCAACCGCGAATAACCGCAACTTTATAGTGGATAAACTGACTCCGCTACGGCGTTGCTGCTACTGGTTGTACTGTCTGAGGTTTGCTGCCTTGTGTCGAAGTGATTTTATCCGTTATGCTTTTCAGACGGCCAGACAAGCGGCCGTCTGAAACACCGTTGAAAGAAACCCTTATGCAGATCGAAAACTTATCCCAAGCCGGATTAGTGGTAGTGAAGGTCGGCTCCAGCCTCGTTACCGCCGAAGGCCGCGGCATAGACCAGGCCGCACTCAACCTGTGGGCTGCACAGATTGCGGCTTTGAAACAAAGCGGCGTAAAAGTGGTGTTGGTATCCAGCGGCGCCATTGCCGAAGGCATCAAGCGGTTGGGCTGGCCGGGGCGGCCGAAAGCGCTCAACGAGCTGCAGGCCGCTGCCGCAGTGGGGCAGATGGGCATCGCGCAGGCATACGAATCCGCGTTCTGCCCGCATAACATACACACCGCCCAGATTCTGCTCACCCACGAAGATTTGAGCAACCGCACCCGTTATCTCAATGCCCGAAGCACCCTGCTGACCCTGCTCGAAAAAGGCATCGTGCCGATTATCAATGAAAACGACACCGTTACCACTGATGAAATCAAACTCGGCGACAACGATACGCTGGGCGCGCTGGTGACGAATCTGGTCGATGCCGATGCCCTGGTTATCCTCACCGACCAGCAAGGCCTGTATGACAGCGACCCGCGCAAAAATCTGCAGGCGCGGTTTATCAGCCGCATTGCCGCCGATCACCCTGATTTGGAAAGCATGGCGGGCGGCGTAGGCAGCGGTGTCGGCACCGGCGGTATGTATACGAAAGTGTTGGCGGCCAAGCGTGCCGCGCTGAGCGGTGCGGCCACCGTAGTGGTGTCGGGGCGCGAACCGGACGTGCTGCTGCGCCTGCACGGCGGCGAAAGCCTGGGTACGCTGTTTACCAGCAGCCACAGCCGGGTGGCCGCCCGCAAACAGTGGCTGCTCGGCCATGTGCAGACGGCAGGCAGCCTGGAAATAGACAGCGGCGCAGAGGCCGCACTGGTTCGTAACCACCGCAGCCTGCTGCCGGTGGGCTGTGTGCAGGTTAAGGGCTGTTTTCACCGTGGAGAATTGGTAGCCGTGTTGAATGCCGAAGGCAGGGAGATTGCCCGTGGTTTGGTGAATTACGGCAGTGCTGAAATCGGCAAAATCCTGAAAACGCCGTCTGAGCAGATTGCCGCCAAACTGGGTTATATCAACGAAGAAGAGCTGATACACCGCGACAATATGGCGTTGCACCGCTGAATCGGGCAGATAGGCCGGCATACAGGCCGTCTGAAACCAAACTTTTGCTGGTGCCGGTTCCAATCTGAAAAATCTGCTCCCGGACATTTCTGTGCAGGGGCAGATTCACCATATTAATCATAGCGGGTGTGTTGCCGGTGCCGCGCTGATTGTTTCTGTGTGTGGGGCGGCTGATAACGCTGTTGCCGTGCGGCCTGTTTTCTTGATTTTATTGCCGAAATATCGGGGAAGCAGGGCTGTGGAAAACGGAGTGGCGATTCAGGCAGCAGTTTGGGAGACGTGGAAACGGAGCCGTAAAACGGGAAACGGCGGCTATATCGACCAATATGAAATCATCGTTGTTGCGGCAAACCCGCATCATGGCAACATCCAAACATTTGCCGGCCCGCCGATGGCTCAGAATCTCAAACTTTATTTAGGCAGAAGCGTTAGGGTGAAGGCGGATGGGTTGAACGACAAAGCCTGTGTTGTGGATTTATCGTTTCTGCCGTTCAAGGTTCACTAGCCGAAACAGCCGGGGCTTAAGGCCGTCTGAATGCCGTTAGGGCTGCTCTGTAACGCCGTTTCAGTTTTGGCAACCCACATCTCTGTTGCGGGGATCATCATGTGCGGATAAGGTTGGGCAGGTTCGGCAAACCGATGGCGCATAGGGCGGGCTCTGCCGTGTGCTGCCGACTCTCCGCATTCTTGAGAGATGGGCAGCATTCTGAGGGGTAAAGCACCAACCGATGGCGGTAAACAGGCCGGCCACCGGTGCCGGATACGCGGCTCAGCGTTCAGAATGGTTTCCCATCATCTTTTTTTGTTGCGCGATAATTTTTTGCATCATCAAGAGAAATTGCTGCCGTTCGTTTTCATCTAATACGGATAAAGCCTGCTGATTGATGGTTTGCGCAATTTCGGTTGCTGCTTGTTCTAAAGTTTTGGATTTCTCTGTTAATTTGATCAGACGGACACGCGCATCATTTGGATGGGCGACACGCACAATCAAATTGTCTCTTTCCATGCGTGCCAAAGTATTGGCAATCGTTGCTTGGCGCAGCTCGGCTTTTTCAACCAACTCGTGCTGGCTTAAGCCGTCTTGTTTCCATAAATGCAGCAAAATGGGAAATTGTGCGGGTGCCAAGTCTAAAGGCTTTAACCGTTCGCTCAGCAAAATGGCAAATTGGCGGGCAAGATGATTGATAAGATACCCTGCGGATTGTTCTGCTTCCATTTATTTACCTTTAAAAACAAATCAATATTAAATCTTCTTGAAATATAGCTTGCTGTTGTTTTTTATAGTCTGCTATATTTAAACTATAGCTTACTATTAAGTCAGCCTGATAGGAATATACACCATGAACAGAAATATTCTGCGTGCCATTCATTTCACTGCCGTCTGCACAGCCACGGCACTAATCGCCGCATTTTGGAGCAGTACCGTTATCAGCGAACTGTTTTTACCGCATCACGCAGTTGCTTTGTTAAAACAAAGCATCGCCTATGGCATGATTTTACTCGTGATAAGCATGGCGGCAACCGGGGCAACGGGCATGAAAATGGGCGGCAAAAGCAAACATGCCAGAATTGCAGCCAAACGTAAACGAATGCCAGTTATCGCCGCAAACGGATTGTTGATATTGATACCGTGCGCCTTATTTCTGAATATGCGTGCCGCTGCCGGCCGGTTTGACACAATATTTTATACCGTACAGGCGATAGAGTTATTGGCAGGCGCGGTAAATTTCACTTTAATGGCTTTAAGCATGCGTGATGGCAGGGCCATCCGTCGTCCGAAGAAATAATATTTTTTCATCTATGCTTAGCGCGTGTTCTGTTTGTTTGGGCAGATGCTTTTCGACAATGATTTCTACCGTATTGCCGCCCAGATATGCACGCCGAGATCATGCAAATTCAGGATCTGCATGGTTTGTCTCCGGCTGATTTTTAGCATAAACTGTTTTCCCATTCTCCTGAAACGGCGCACCATTTTATCCGCGCCGCCCGGCTGCCGTGAAACTGTTTTCAGATCCGGCGGAGATTCTGCACCGATAACAACGTTTCCTTTCCAAACTCTGCGGCAATCTTAATATCTACACCATTCAGGCAAATATCGCATATGGTTTTCCAGATAACCGTGAAAACCATATGGCAGCAGCGAATTTTCCAACTTCGCCCCGAATGCGGGCAGGAAGCCCCGCAAGTTTCCCTGCCTGTGCGCCCTAACACAATATCCGATACAATTAAGGCCGTCTGAAAAAAGGAGCCACCCACATGGCAAAACCCAAAGGCGGCTTAGGCCGCGGCTTAGATTCACTGATTTCCAACAATATCGATGACGGCAGCAACGAGCGCCTGACCACGGTAGCGGTGACCGATATCCAGCCCGGCCGTTACCAGCCGCGTGTGCAGATAGACGATGAAGCCCTGCACGAGCTTGCTGAATCCATCAAAGCGCAAGGCGTTATCCAGCCCGTTATCGTGCGCGAGCGCGGCCTGTCGCAATACGAGCTGATTGCCGGTGAGCGCCGCTGGCGTGCCAGTCGGCTGGCCGGCCTGACGGAAATCCCCGTGGTGGTGAAAAGCATCAGCGATGAAGCCGCCTTGGCGATGGGTCTGATTGAAAACCTGCAACGCGAAAACCTTAATCCTATCGAAGAAGCGCGCGGATTGAAACGCCTGGCCGATGAATTCAGTTTAACGCACGAAACCATCGCCAAAGCCGTGGGCAAAAGCCGCAGCGCCATTTCCAACAGCCTGCGTCTGTTGGCATTGCCCGAGCCGGTGCAGGATATGCTTTATCAGCGCCGTTTGGAAATGGGCCACGCCCGCGCTTTGCTGACCTTGCCGGTGGTGGAGCAACTGTTGCTGGCGCAGAAGGCTGTGAAAAACGGCTGGTCGGTGCGCGAAGTCGAACGCCGCAGCCAACTGCTGCACCAGGGTAAAAAAACAGAAACCGTCAAAAAAATCAATCCCGATATCCGCCGTTTGAATGATGCGATTACCGATAAATTGGGCGTGAATGCCGAAGTGCAGACCCGAAACCAGAAAAAAGGCAAAATCGTGTTGTATTTCGATACCCCTGAAACGCTGGAAAACCTGTTGCAACAGCTGGGTGTGGAATATAACGCTTAAAAAGCAATCTGAGTATTCGAAAGGCCGTCTGAAATTTTCAGACGGCCTTTGCCCAACCGGATATCTTTATCCACGCTATAAACTTTTTATGGCGGTTTCAACCCGGCCCGAACCGGGCATAGCGGTGCAGGTGGCAGGCGCGCGGCAAGGCGGCAGAGTTGATGTTGATGGGCGTGGCGGTTTTGTCTGCCTGCGCCGGATTTAACCCGGGCAGCAGCAGGGCAATGCGGGGGGATGTTTTTTGTGTGGTGCTAAGGTTTAAGGCCGTCTGAAAATTTCAGACGGCCTTGGCGTAACAGTGTGGTGCCCACAAAATACAGGCTGAATTTAACCCGAGCAGAGCAGCCGTTTCAAACAATGAACGGCATCTAAAAATAAGCCAATAAGCCGGGTAGTTCACCCTGCTTATGAGATAGTTTTTATGTGGGATATGGTTTTTTATGGTTACACAGACGGGTTGGGGGGCAATGGTGCCTACAAGGCAGGTTCGGAGCGGAGGGCTGAGATGGGTTGCCCTGGTTGTGCGGCAAGGCTGCAGACGGTTGAAAGTATGTATGGTGCCGCTTCAAAATGGTTGTTTTTGAGCCAAGGGCAATGCTGTGCTGATTTCAGCGTGGATCGGCCGTTGCAGCCAAGATAGGTATCAAGATAGGTATTATGTTGGAGTGGAAAAGCCGAACCCCGTTTGCTATAAGGGTTCGGTCATTTGAAGCCGGCCGACAGACCGTTGCAATCGGGGAGGGTGGTTTATTTTTTCAGACGGCCTTTGCTTGGGTATAAACCACTTATGAAAACAGGAAAAAGAAGCAGATTATGCAGAAATCAGCAGAGATTGCGCTGTTTAATTTTTGCTGTGCTGTAGTATTATGTAGTGGCTTTGCGGTGGTGCGCGGAGAGATGCGGCAATAAAAGCAAAACCGAGTCGGATATTTGATTCATCAAGGTTGGCAATTGTCTTGACGCTTAAACACATCTTGATTATAGTAGCTTGGCTTAATCTGCCTTTGGCTCAACCTCAATATGAATCAGATTGTGTATGCGCAATTGTCGGCGTTGGCAGCGGTTGCCGTGTTGTGCGCCCTTATCGGCGGCAGTGGCGGCTTTTGGTCTGCTTTGGCTGGCGGGTTGAGTTATTTGCTGCCCTCGGCAGTTGCGGTATTACTTCTAAAAATTTTCAGGCTGTATCCGCAATGGGCGGGTAAGATATTCCTGCTGGGAGAAGGTTTAAAAGTAATGCTGGCTTTGGTGTTGATGCTGATTGTTTTTACAATTTGGCATGAAACGCTGCAATTCCTGCCTTTTATTGCGGGATTGTTTGTGGTCAGCCATTTGGTTTTTTTAGCATTATTGAGAGTTGGAAATTATGGCAGGTGAATCAATGACTGCTGCAGACTACATCAAGCACCACTTACAGAGCTTGACAAGCCTGCAGGATGTAACCCAGGGGCAAGGTCTGAAAAATATCGCCGATTTTTCATTTGTCAACTTGGATGCAATATTCTTTGCCGTGGTGTTGGGGGCGGTTGGCAGCTTTTTTCTGTGGCGCGGTGCCCGAAAGGCAACCGCCGGTGTTCCCGGACGTTTTCAGGCGGCTGTAGAAATACTTTTCGAGTTTGTAGACGATATGTGTAAAAGCATCGTCCACAACGAGCAATCACGCAAATTTGTAGCCCCGTTGGGGTTGACGCTGTTTGTGTGGATTTTCCTGATGAATGCGATGGATTTGTTGCCGGTAGATTTACTGCCCCTGGGCTGGCAGATGGCAACTGGAGAACATCATGCTCTGTTGCGCGTTGTGCCTACTGCGGATTTGAACACGACTTTGGCGTTGGCTGTTGGCGTGTTGCTGATTTGCCTTTATTACAATATCAAAATCAAGGGTTTTGGCGGTTGGATGCACGAAATGTTTACTGCCCCTTTCGGCCCGTGGCTGGCTCCTGCCAACTTTATTTTGAATATCGTGGAATTTTTGTCTAAAACTGTATCGCACGGTATGCGGTTGTTCGGCAATATGTATGCAGGCGAACTGGTGTTTCTGCTGATTGCGCTGCTGGGTGGTGCTTGGGCTGTGTCGGCGG
This sequence comes from Neisseria sp. 19428wB4_WF04, assembly GCF_015235335.1. NCBI lineage: Bacteria > Pseudomonadati > Pseudomonadota > Betaproteobacteria > Neisseriales > Neisseriaceae > Neisseria > Neisseria sp. 19428wB4_WF04. Next base: position 12,341 of record NZ_JADGLG010000004.1, on the reverse strand, counting down.
GCAGCATCGGCGTGATGGATCCGGTTATGTTCGTATTTCATATACTCGCCGGTATGGTATGGGCTATTTTCCATATTTTGGTTATTACTCTTCAAGCGTTTATCTTTATGGCTTTGGCTTTTGTGTATATCGGCCAGGCGCATGACGCACACTGATTCGAAATAGCTTGTTGCTTTTTAAGCAAGTAAATAAGTAGTTTTTCAACGTGGTTTTTAACCTTTGTTTTTATTAAGGAGTTTTAAAATGGGTTTGATTGCTATTGCATGTGGTCTGATTGTTGCTTTGGGTGCGTTGGGTGCATCCATCGGCATCGCCATGGTGGGCTCTAAATATTTGGAATCTTCTGCACGCCAGCCTGAGTTGATCGGCCCGCTGCAAACCAAGTTGTTCCTGATTGCCGGTTTGATTGATGCTGCATTCTTGATCGGTGTGGCCATTGCCTTGCTGTTTGCTTTCGTTAACCCGTTTGCAGGCTAATCCTAACGGCAAACTGCTTTTATGCAGATGACCCCCGTTTGTTTGATTAACCCTAATACGAAGGTTAAGTAAAGTGAATATCAATGCAACCTTATTCGCGCAGCTAATCGTCTTTTTCGGTTTGGTATGGTTTACCATGAAATTTGTGTGGCCGCCAATCGCAAAAGCGTTAGACGAGCGCGCCGACAAAATTGCCGAGGGCTTGGCGGCTGCCGAGCGTGGTAAAAGCGATTTTGAGCAGGCAGAAAAGAAAGTTGCAGAACTCTTGGCCGATGGGCGTAGCCAGGTTGCCGAAATAGTGGCCAACGCCGAAAAACGTGCAGCCAAAATCGTAGAAGAAGCCAAGGAGCAGGCTGCTCACGAAGCTGCCCGTATTGCAGCTCAGGCAAAGGCTGATGTGGAGCAGGAAGCCAACCGTGCACGCGAAGTTTTGCGCGAGCAGGTTGCTGCATTGGCCGTTAAAGGTGCCGAATCCATTTTGCGTAGCGAAGTTAATGCAGACAAGCACGCACAAATGCTCGGTGCCCTGAAACAGGAGCTGTAATCTTATGGCTGAGTTCGCAACAATTGCTAGACCTTATACAAAAGCATTGTTTGGTTTGGCTAAAGAGAATAACCAAATAGAGTCTTGGTTGGGCGGGCTGAAAGCATTGGCATCTGTTGTGCAACAGGAAAAAGTTGCGGCATTTATCGGACAATCTGGCAAAAGTGCTTCCGAGAAAGTGGAAATGCTGGTTGATTTGGTAGGTTTGAGCAACCCCAATCTGAAAAATTTTGTATCGGTGCTTGCCGAACAAAAGCGCTTACAGATTCTCCCTGAAGTTTATGCACAATTTCAAGACTTAACCTTGGCACTGAATCACACCAAACAGGCTGTTATTTATAGCGCTTACCCGCTGAATAATGCCCAGTTGGAAGATTTGACAGCCGACTTGCAAAAACGTTTCGGTATTAATTTAAAAACAATTACCGAAGTGGATCCTGAGTTGATTGGCGGAGTCAAAGTGGAAATTGGTGACCAAGTACTGGATTTGTCGTTGCAAGGTAAATTAAATGCCTTGTATGCGGCTATGACAAATTAGGAGAGTTTTCATGCAGCTTAATCCTGCTGAAATTAGCGATTTGATTAAAGCCAAAATCGAAAATCTATCGGTAAACGCAGAGATCCGCACCCGCGGAACCGTTATTTCCGTAACCGATGGTATTGTCCGCATTCACGGCTTATCGGACGTTATGCAAGGTGAAATGCTTGAGTTTCCCGATAACACTTTCGGCTTGGCAATGAACTTGGAGCGCGACTCCGTTGGTGCTGTGGTGTTGGGTGAATATGGGCATATTAAAGAAGGTGATGAAGTTAAATGCACCGGTCGTATTTTGGAGGTGCCTATCGGTCGTGAGTTGGTAGGCCGTGTTGTGAATGCGTTGGGCCAACCCATTGATGGCAAAGGTCCGATTAATACAGCGTTAACCGCTCCGATTGAAAAAATTGCGCCCGGTGTAATTGCACGCCAATCGGTAGACCAGCCCATGCAAACAGGTTTGAAATCCATTGACTCAATGGTACCTATTGGCAGGGGTCAGCGCGAATTGATTATTGGTGACCGTCAAACCGGTAAAACAGCCGTTGCGTTAGATGCTATCGTTAATCAAAAAGGCACAGGCGTTATCTGTATTTATGTTGCAGTGGGTCAAAAAGCGTCTTCCATTGCCAATGTAGTACGAAAATTGGAAGAATATGGTGCGCTGGAACACACGATTGTTGTTGCAGCCACTGCATCAGAAGCGGCGGCATTGCAATTTATTGCGCCGTATGCCGGTTGCACGATGGGTGAGTTTTTCCGCGACCGTGGTGAAGATGCGCTGATTGTATATGACGATTTGTCTAAACAGGCAGTTGCCTATCGTCAGATCTCTCTGCTGTTGCGCCGCCCTCCCGGCCGTGAAGCTTATCCGGGCGATGTATTCTACCTGCACAGCCGATTGCTGGAGCGTGCAGCCCGTATAAATGCCGATGAAGTCGAACGCCTGACCGATGGAGAGGTAAAAGGTAAAACCGGTTCATTAACTGCGTTACCGATTATTGAAACTCAGGCAGGGGATGTATCTGCATTTGTTCCGACCAATGTTATTTCCATTACAGACGGCCAAATCTTCTTGGAAACCGATTTGTTCAACTCAGGTATCCGTCCTGCAATTAACGCAGGTATTTCTGTATCACGGGTAGGCGGTGCTGCACAAACCAAAGTCATTAAGAAACTGGGTGGCGGTATTCGTTTGGCGTTGGCTCAGTACCGTGAATTGGCGGCATTCTCACAGTTTGCTTCTGATTTGGATGAGGCAACCCGCAAACAACTGCAACACGGTGAGGTGGTAACTGAATTGATGAAACAGAAACAATTCAGCACCCTTAATACTGCCGAAATGGCTTTGACTCTGTGGGCGATTAACAACGGTTCCTACTCAGATGTCCCTGTTTCTAAAGCATTGGCTTTCGAAGTGGACTTTTTGAGCTATGTGAGAACCCAGCATCCCGATGTTTTAGATGCTATTAACCACTCGGGTGCCATGTCTGATGAAAATGAACAGGTGCTGACTCAGGCGATGAAATCCTTTAAATCTTCTTACAGTTACGCGTAAGCATTCCCAAAGAAAGATGAAAGGAGTCTGAAATGGCAGTAGGAAAAGAGATTCTCACCAAAATTCGCAGTGTTCAGAATACCCAAAAGATCACTAAGGCGATGCAGATGGTGTCAACCTCTAAAATGCGGAAGACTCAAGAACGGATGCGCTTGGCGCGTCCGTACGCTGAAAAAGTGCGTTTGGTAATGAGCCATTTGGCACAAACCCATTCGGATCACGGTATCAGGTTTTTGGAACCGCATAAAGAAGTAAAACATGCAGGTTTCATTTTGATCACCACCGATAAAGGCTTGTGTGGGGGGTTAAATGCCAACGTGTTGAAAAAGTTTTTGGCGCAAGTTCAAGAGTACCAACAACAGGGTATTGAAGTTGATGTGGTCTGTTTAGGCAGTAAAGGTTTGGCGGCTTGCCAGCGCATCGGTTTGAATGTGATTGCCAGTGTCATCAATCTAGGGGACACACCCCGTATGGAAAAATTGCTGGGTGCATTAACCGAGATTTTCCAACGTTACGGCAAAAAGCAGCTGGATGCCGTTCATTTGGTGTATTCGGGTTTTGTGAATACAATGCGTCAAGAGCCGCGTATTGAAACTTTATTGCCCATCGGTCAAAACACAATTGAAAGTGTCAGCGAAAACAGTGATTTTAACTGGGATTACCGTTATGAACCCAGTCCGGTTGCTGTTTTGGAATATCTGGTTCGCCGCTATTTGGAGTCTGTGGTTTATCAAGCGTTGAGTGACAATATGGCATCGGAACAAGCAGCGCGTATGGTGGCGATGAAAGCTGCCACCGATAATGCCGGTAACGCCATTAAAGAGTTGCGTTTGGTGTATAACAAATCCCGCCAAGCCGCGATTACCACAGAGTTGTCAGAAATTGTTGCAGGTGCTGCGGCTGTTTGAGGCTGCGGTGCCGTGCATTTAAAATAGGATACGATAATGAGCCAAGGCAAAATCGTACAAATTATCGGTGCGGTAGTTGATGTGGAATTTCCCCGCGAAGCTATCCCGCGCGTTTACGATGCCCTCAAATTGGTCGATACCGATTTGACTTTGGAAGTTCAACAGCTTCTGGGGGATGGTGTGGTGCGTACCATCGCCATGGGCAGTTCAGACGGCCTCAAACGCGGTATGGCTGTAAACAATACCGGTTCGCCTATTGCAGTACCTGTAGGTAAAGCCACATTGGGCCGCATTATGGATGTACTCGGCAATCCTGTTGATGAAGCAGGTCCGGTAGAAGCCGCCGAAAAGCGTTCCATTCACCAAGTGGCTCCGAAGTTTGACGAGCTGTCAAGCGCGACCGAACTGCTTGAAACCGGCATCAAAGTAATCGACTTGCTGTGTCCGTTTGCAAAAGGCGGCAAAGTGGGCTTGTTTGGCGGCGCGGGCGTAGGAAAAACCGTAAACATGATGGAATTGATTAATAATATTGCCAAGGCACACAGCGGTTTGTCTGTGTTTGCCGGTGTGGGCGAGCGTACCCGCGAAGGCAACGACTTCTATCATGAAATGAAAGATTCCAACGTATTGGATAAAGTGGCGATGGTTTACGGTCAAATGAACGAGCCCCCGGGCAACCGCTTGCGTGTAGCCCTGACCGGTTTGACCATGGCCGAATATTTCCGCGATGAAAAAGACGAAAACGGTAAAGGCCGCGATGTATTGTTTTTCGTAGACAATATTTATCGTTACACTTTGGCCGGTACGGAAGTATCCGCATTGTTAGGCCGTATGCCTTCGGCAGTAGGCTACCAGCCGACATTGGCAGAAGAAATGGGTCGTCTGCAAGAGCGCATCACTTCCACACAAACCGGTTCGATTACTTCCATCCAAGCCGTATATGTACCTGCAGATGACTTGACCGACCCGTCTCCGGCAACCACTTTCGCCCACTTGGATGCAACCGTGGTATTGAGCCGTGATATCGCTTCTTTGGGTATTTACCCTGCAGTAGATCCGCTGGATTCCACTTCGCGACAGCTTGATCCGATGGTTTTGGGTCAGGAGCACTATGATGTGGCACGCGGCGTGCAGTCGACCCTGCAAAAATACAAAGAATTACGCGATATTATCGCCATTTTAGGTATGGATGAATTGTCTGAAGAAGACAAACTGACCGTGATGCGTGCGCGTAAAATCCAACGCTTCCTGTCGCAGCCTTTCCATGTGGCAGAGGTGTTTACGGGTTCTCCCGGTAAATATGTTTCCCTGCGGGATACCATTGCCGGCTTTAAGGCTATTCTGAGCGGTGAATACGACCACTTGCCCGAGCAGGCTTTCTATATGGTGGGAGGCATAGAAGAGGCCGTAGAGAAAGCGAAAGCCCTAAACTAAGGAGGTCGGCATGAACATCATGCAAGTTGAAGTGGTAAGTAACGAGGAGCATATTTTTTCAGGCGAGGCCAGCTTTGTGGTTGTGCCGACCCTGACAGGTGAACTCGGTATTTATCCGCGACACGAGCCGATTATGAGTTTGGTTCGCCCAGGAGTTCTGCGTTTGACCGTGCCGGGTGAGTCTGAGGAATTTTTGGTGGCTGTTTCAGGCGGCCTGCTGGAGGTTCAGCCCGACAAACTGACTGTATTGGCCGATGTGGTCGTGCGCAGTGAAGAGATGGATCAGGCGCGGGCCGAAGAAGCTAAAAAAGCTGCTGAAGCGCGCATCTCCCAAGCTCAGGATGATGAATCTCTGGCTAAAGCGCAAGCAGCCTTGGCGGCTGCCATTGCACAGCTCAAAACCTTAGATTATCTTCGGTCTCAAAAAAATAAATAACAGGTTTACGGCAAATCCGAAAAGCACAGCTTCAGGCTGTGCTTTTTATATACCGCAGCCGAAATGCCGGCTTTCTCTTGAGTTTCGATTTTCTGCCCTTATTTTAAAAGCCGATTTTTATACCATTACCGAATATTCATCATGAGCAATAAAGATTTTTATGAAATACTGGGCGTAGCCCGCAGTGCAAGTGACGATGAAATTAAAAAAGCCTATCGAAAACTTGCCATGAAATACCATCCCGACCGTAACCCGGGCGATGCAGGGGCCGAAGAAAAGTTTAAAGAAGTGCAGAAAGCCTATGATATTTTGGCCGACAAACAAAAGCGGGCTTCTTACGACCAATTCGGCCATGCCGGGGTAGACCCCAATATGGGCGGCGGCGGTTTTGGCGGCTTCGGCGGGGCACAGGGTTTTGATTTCGGCGATATTTTCAGCCAAATGTTCGGCGGCGGGGCAGGAGGCAGCCGCCAGCAGAACTATCAGGGTGCCGATTTGCAATATGCAGTAGAAATCACGCTGGAAGAGGCCGCCAAAGGTATTAAAAAGCGTATTACCATCCCCACTTACGAAGAATGCGATGTGTGTCACGGTAGCGGCGCGAAGCCGGGCACATCGGCCGGCACCTGCTCCACCTGCCGCGGCAGCGGCATTATTCATGTGCGGCAGGCCATTTTCCAGATGCAGCAAACCTGCCCGACCTGCCACGGAACGGGTAAAGAAATCAAAGACCCGTGCGTGAAATGCCGCGGCGAAGGCAGGGTGAAAGCCAGCAAAACCGTTGAAGTCAATATTCCGGCAGGCATAGACAACGGCCAACGTATCCGTTTGAGCGGCGAGGGCGAGCCGGGTGTGCACGGCGCGCCGAGCGGTGATTTGTATGTTGTGGTACACGTTAAAGAACACAAAACATTCGAGCGCAACGGCTTGGATCTGCATTGCGAAATGCCGATCAGTTTTGCCATTGCTGCATTGGGCGGCGAGGTTGAAGTGCCGACACTGGAGGGCAAAGTGAAGCTGAATATCCCCAAAGAAACCCAAACCGGCCGCCGTATGCGTGTAAAAGGCAAAGGTATCAAGTCGTTGCGTTCCAGCGCAGTAGGGGATTTGTATTGTCATGTTGTGGTGGAAACGCCGGTTAATTTAACGGAACGCCAGAAAGAGTTGTTGGAAGAATTTGAAAAAATTTCCACCGGTATGGAGCGTTCGCAAACCCCGAGACAAAAATCGTTTTTTGACAAAGTGCGCGATATTTTCGATTAATAACAAGATAGGCTTTGCAGTATCGCTCTCAATTTTCAGACGGCCTTGATGCGTATTCGGGCCGTCTGAAAATTTATCAAAAACAAAATCCGGCAGAGCGGTAGTGAATCCGGTTTCAAAACAGTTTAAGGCGGCAGGCCGCAGATATTGCCGGGTTCCTCATTTGCACTGCAGTGTGGCTGCGCCCGGTTCAAAGAAGAGAGGCTTGCCCCGCCCCGCCCAGGCGGCAATGGAAAAGGCCCCGTATTATCTGTAGTGTTTGTGGCCGGCCGGCACCGCAAATCAAGCGGACTCACGATAGTCCGACTCGGGCAGGCTGATGCCGTTATGGTTTGAAAGCAGGCAGCCATGAATGCTGATAAATTTAAATAAAGTCAAGATTGGAAAGAATTTTATGCAGAAAATTACCCTGATTGCCGCTTGTGCGGAAAACGGCTGCATCGGTATCGACAACACCATGCCGTGGCATCTGCCTGAAGATTTTGCTTTTTTCCGCAGTTATACCACAGGCAAACCCGTGGTTATGGGGCGGAAAACATGGGAGTCGCTGCCGAAAAAACCGCTGCCGGGCCGCCGCAATATCGTGATTACCCGCCGTGCGGATTATCAGGCAGAGGGCGCGCAAACCATGCCCGGCCTGCAAACCGCATTGTCGGCGTGCGCCGCAGATGCCGAAATCATCATCATGGGCGGCGCACAGATTTATACCGAAGCTATGCCGGCGGCCACCGATTTGCGTATCACCGAAGTGGGTTTGAAAGTGGCGGGTGATGCGTTTTTCCCCAAAATCAGCAGCAGCCGGTGGCAGGAAAAAAGCCGTGAAACACATACGGCGGCAAACGGCATAAATTATGCATTTGTACATTATGTGCGCTCGGAATAATCCGGCGTTTTCGCACACCCGGGCCGTCTGAAGAAAGCAGCGCCCGCCTTTCAGACGGCCTGTACCATACATTTCCGCAAAGTTTCACAGCCAAGCTGTTATAATTTCTCCTTATCTTTATTCTCTTTAAAACTCTCTTCAAACGTAATATCGAAGCCATCATCATGCAAGAACACTACCAACCGTCTGCCGTTGAGCCGGCGGCGCAAGCCAAGTGGGATGAAGCCCATATTTTCAACGTGGCCGAAAACACCTCCAAACCCAAATACTACTGCCTTTCTATGTTTCCCTATCCCAGCGGCAAGCTGCATATGGGGCATGTGCGCAACTACACCATCGGCGATGTGCGCAGCCGTTTTAAATTCTTAAACGGATTCAACGTATTGCAGCCGATGGGCTGGGACGCATTCGGTATGCCGGCCGAAAACGCCGCCATCGACCGCGAAGTTGCGCCTGCCAAGTGGACGTATGAAAACATCGCCTATATGCGCAACCAGCTCAAAAGCCTCGGTTTCGCGATCGACTGGGCGCGCGAGCTGGCCACCTGCTCCCCCGAATACTACCGCTGGGAGCAATTATTCTTCACCAAACTGTTTAAAAAAGGCGTGGTTTACCGCAAAAACGGCACGGTCAACTGGGATCCGGTCGATCAAACGGTATTGGCCAACGAGCAAGTGATTGACGGTCGCGGCTGGCGCTCCGGCGCGCTGGTGGAAAAGCGCGAAATCCCGATGTATTACTTCAAAATCACCGATTACGCCGAGCAACTCTTGAACGACTTGGAAGGTTTGGACTGGCCAGAGCAGGTGAAAACCATGCAGCGCAACTGGATTGGCAAATCGCGCGGCATGCAGGTGCGCTTTGCTGTGGCAGAAGACAGCAAAGCCGGCCTGAGCGGCAGCGATGCCGAGTTTTTGCAGGTGTACACCACCCGCCCCGACACGCTGATGGGCGCCACCTATGTGGCCGTGGCCGCCGAGCACCCGCTGGCAACCGTTGCGGCTGCCGGCAACCCCGAATTGCAGGCCTTTATTGCCGAATGCAAGGCCGGCAGCGTGGCCGAAGCCGATATGGCGGTGATGGAGAAAAAAGGCCTGCCCACCGGCCGCTATGTGGTAAACCCGCTCAACGGCGGGCGTTTGGAAGTGTGGGTGGCCAACTATGTGCTGTGGGGTTACGGCGACGGCGCGGTGATGGCGGTGCCTGCACACGACGAGCGCGATTTCGAGTTTGCCGGCAAATACGGCCTGCCCGTCAAACAGGTGATTGAGCAGGAAGGCAGCGTATTCGACCCGCAACAGTGGCAGCCATGGTATGGCAGCAAAGAAAATACCCGTTTAATCAACAGCGGCGGGTTTGACGGGCTGGACTTTCAGACGGCCTTCGACACCATCGGCGAAAAACTGCAAAGCCTGAACGCGGGCGAGCCGAAAACACAATACCGCCTGCGCGATTGGGGCGTATCGCGCCAACGCTACTGGGGCTGCCCGATTCCGATTATCCACTGCGAAAACTGCGGCGATGTGCCCGTGCCCGAGCAGGATTTGCCCGTGGTGCTGCCTGAAAACGTGGTGCCGGACGGCACCGGTTCGCCGCTGGCGAAGATGCCCGAATTTTACCAAACCGTCTGCCCCTGCTGCGGCAGCCCGGCACGCCGCGAAACCGACACCATGGACACCTTTATGGAATCGAGCTGGTATCAGTTCCGCTATATGTCGCCCCGATTTTCAGACGGCATGGTGGCGCCCCAAGCGCAGGCCTACTGGCAGCAGGCCGACCAATACATCGGCGGCATCGAACACGCCATTCTGCACCTGCTCTACGCCCGCTTCTTCACCAAGCTGATGCACGAAGAAGGCATGGTAAACGTGAAAGAGCCGTTCCAAAGCCTGCTCACGCAGGGCATGGTGCTGCAGGCCACTTATTACCGCGAGCCGGAAGGCGGCAAAAAGCAATGGTTCAACCCCGCCGAAGTCGATGTGCAAACCGATGAAAAAGGCCGCCCCACTGCCGCCGTTTTGCGTGCAGACGGCCTGCCCGTTACCATCGGCGGCGTGGAAAAAATGTCGAAATCGAAAAACAACGGCGTGGATCCGCAGCAAATCATCGAAGCCTACGGCGCCGACACCGCCCGCCTGTTTATGATGTTTGCCAGCCCGCCCGAACAATCGCTCGAATGGAGCGATGCCGGCGTGGAAGGTGCACACCGCTTCCTGCGCCGCCTGTGGCGCACCGTGTATGAGTTTACAAACAGCGGCGGCACAGCGGCGGCATTCAGCGGCAGCCAAGACGCTTTAAGCAAAGAATTGAAAGACCTGCGCCATAAGCTGCACAGCACCATTGCCAAAGTGAGCGATGATTACGAGCGCCGCCTGCAGTTCAACACCGCCATCGCCGCCGTGATGGAACTGCTCAACCAATTCGATAAAACCGATACCTCGGGCGAACAAGGCCGCGCCGTGGCGCAGGAAGTGCTCGAAGCCGTTGTGCGCCTGCTGTGGCCGATTGTGCCGCATATCTGCGAAGCCCTGTGGAGCGGGCTGAGGCCGTCTGAAACCTTATGGGCGGCGGGCTGGCCGCAGGCAGATGCTGCCGCGCTGGAGAAGGAGGAAATTGAAATGATGGTGCAGGTAAACGGCAAGCTGCGCGGCAAAATCACCGTTGCCGCCGATGCGCCAGGCAGCGACATTGAAGCCGCCGCGCTGGCTGCCGAGGGTGCAGTAAAATTTATGGAAGGCAAGCCGGCGAAAAAAATCATTGTCGTACCCAAACGCCTGGTGAATATCGTGGTTTGACCTTTGCCCGAAGCCGACAAAGGCCGTCTGAACGGTTGTTTCAGACGGCCTTCTGCATGGATGCGGCAAAAATAACCGTGCAGATACCGGCTATCTCCAACCATCACAACTCCCGATTTTCAATCACGGCCGTTGCTGCTTCACAACCGGCCGTCTGAAAAACCACAGCTGCCCTTTCAGACGGCCGGCTCGGGCTGTTTCAGCCACGGCTTTTTTCGAGCCGGGTTTCAGGCTTTTTATTCTGTTGCACCATACCGGTTGCCGCCCCGCCGTTGTGCGGGCGCGGCTGCCGTTGCCGGCGCAGGTTTTTTGGGGAATAGCGGCAGTGCATACACATCTTCGGAGCCGTGCAGCACGCCGCAGGCCGTGCCGGCGCACAACCGGTTCTGCTGCGGCTCCAGCGGTTTGCGAAACCGCCCTTTCGGGCTGAGGCCGGGTTGGGCTGCACCGTCTTTTTACAACGGATATTGCTGTTCTACATTCGACCGTTTGAATTCGGCCGTCTGAAAAACCGTCCGGCTGCCTTTCAGACGGCCGGCTCGGACTGTTTCAGCCACGGCTTCTTCGGGCAGGACGCGGCAAGGCCGCAACGAAGATTAAGCGGGATTATCATTTTCCGTACACACCGCTGTTTTGCCCACTTCGGCCAGATTCCAATGTTCCACTGCCCAGGCCAATAATTCAGACGGCCTTTGCGTATCGGGCGCGGGGGGCAGGTTCAGATAGCCCATCACCTGCCGCAGCAGGGGTAGGCGTTGCGCCCGATCGAGCGCGGGGGCAAGGGTTTGTTTCGACCATTTCTGGCCGTGGCGGTTGGTCAGCAGCGGCAGGTGGGCATAGTGCGGGACGGGGTATCCCAAGCAGCGTTGCAGCCAAATTTGGCGGGGTGTGGAAACCAGCAAATCCTGCCCGCGCACAATATGGGTGATGCCCTGTTCGGCATCATCGGCAACCACCGCCAGCTGGTAGGCCCAGCAGCCGTCTGCACGCAGCAGCACGAAATCGCCGATGTCGCGGGCGGGGTTTTGGGCGCAGCGGCCGACCACGGCATCATGAAAAACAATGGTTTCATCGGGCACCCGCAGCCGCCACGCCGGGTTTTTTGCCGAATCGTTTTCAGACGGCCTGAAGCCTGCGCGGCCGCATCTGCCGTTATACACGAAACCGTCCACCCCTGCTGCCGCGTTATTCTGCCAGCTTTTGCGGCTGCAATAGCAGGGGTAGGCCAAGCCGGCCGCTTTCAGACGGCCTAAGGCTTCGCGGTAAAGCGCGTGGCGGCGGCTCTGATACACCACTTCGCCGTCCCACTCGAAACCGAAGGTTTCGAGCGTGCGCAGAATATGGCTTGCCGCGCCGGCCATTTCGCGCGGCGGATCGAGATCTTCGATGCGCACCAGCCAGCGCCCGCCGTGTGCTTTGGCATCGGCGTAGGAGGCCAGAGCGGTGAGCAGCGAGCCGATGTGCAGCAGGCCGGTGGGGCTGGGGGCGAAGCGTCCGATGTAGTGGGT
>NZ_JADGLG010000049.1:0-18339 GCF_015235335.1 Neisseria sp. 19428wB4_WF04 | reverse complement strand
CGAACGATGTAGGATTTGGGGAAACTGTAAGAATCAAGATTTACGGTGCAGTAAACAATGCACATGATAAAACCCCTTCACTTGGCGTTTGAGTTAGCGGGGCTTTAGGTTTGTAAGATATGATCCCCTTACGTGGGGTGAAAGATATAAGGTTGGATAGATGCGCTAATTTTGCATATTTATAGTTGTCAGGGAAGAGCTTTAGGTGAAGAGAGAGCATTTCAAGGCATGGAGATGGTTGTGCTAGATTCCTTTGCTGCACTGTAGTAATCGTGCAGCTTTGAAGAGTTCTTTGAGTGAGAGTTTTGGAGTTTTTTTGAGTAGGCTATATTGGGATTATGCCGAAAATATGTTGATATGTTACATATTTTTAATATGGGTATGTTGATGGGTAAGTAATTATCAATAATATAAAGTAGTGGTTTTATTTGTTGCTGTCGGTCTGACTGCTTCAGCAGTAGAACAAAATAAATAGTTCAGTGATTGCATTTTTCTTATGTTGATTCAGTTGGCTATTTTCATTTTAACATTTCAATCTTTGATTTCAGTCAAATTATACCTGATTTATTATTCATATAATATGTATTTAATAGTGTATGAATTAAGTTGGGAGCTGTCATGTTCAACTTTATAATGAATGCACTACGGAGCCGCATTCCCCGACAGGTTGCTGTTTGTCTGCTCTTTGTATTGGGAGCTTTCCGTATGCATTCTGTGTGGGCTGAGCGGTTGCCGGAGTTTCTGTCAAAAATTCCACCTGCTGAAATTTTTCCGGATGCTGATCGCTATGGGGAACCGGAGGGTAAACCGTTGGTCGCGCCTGTGTACAAAGGGCAAGAGAAGCTTGGTTTGGTGTATATAACCACAGATGTTGTGAATACGCGCGGTTATTCCAGCAAACCGATTGATACGATGATGGCGCTTTCCAATGACGGAACTATCGTCGGCGCCAAATTGGTGGCACATAACGAGCCTATCGTGCTAATCGGTATTCCGCAGTCGAAAGTTGATAAGTTTATTCAAGATTATGTGGGTTTGAATTTGGTGAAATCGCCGCTCAAGCCCGGCAGCATGCCTTCCGACATTATCAGCGGCGCCACGGTAACGCTGATGGTGATTAATGACGGTATACAGCGTTCCATCAAGGCTATTGCACCGGTATACAAACTCGGCACGCCGCAGGCGGCGGAGGCGGTTCGGGGGACTCCGGAAGCCAGCGTTCCGGCTTTTCAAGGTGCCCGGAACGCCGTACGCACACGGCCCCGCCGCATCATCAACCAAGACAAACAGGATGTGCTTTCTTGGAAAGAGCTATTGGCGCAAAAAGCGGTGGCGAAACTGCATCTGACGGTGGGCGAAGCCAACAAACTGTTTGAGCGGAGCGGCAAAACGGCGGCGGTCGAGCACCCCGAGCTCGGCCCCGACGATGCTACTTTTATCGATTTGTATGTGGCGCTGGCTTCACAGTCGGCTATCGGTAAAAGCCTGCTCGGGGAAGTGGGCTGGAATGCTTTGAAAGGCCGTCTGAAACCGAACCAGCAGGCTCTGGTAATCGCGGGAGAGGGGCGTTATTCGTGGAAGGGGTCGGGCTATGTGCGCGGCGGCATTTTCGATCGCATCGAGATTATTCAGGGCGACACCAGCTTCCGTTTTACCGACGCGCAACACGAGCGCCTGACGGCGCTGGAGGCAGAAGGTGCGCCGCAATTTAAGGAAGTGTCGCTGTTTACGGTGCCGGAAGATGCGGCTTTCGATGGTGCCGAGCCGTGGCGGGCGCAGCTGGTCATACAGCGCACCACCGGCGTAAGCGACAAGGCGTTTGTTACCGCTGATTTGGATTACGGGCTGCCGCAGGGTTTTTATGCGGACGACCCGAATGCGCCGCCGGTGGAGATTCCGCCCGAAGCCTTACCCGCTCAGACGGCCTCTGATACGCTTTCTGAAGCCGACACAGGCGGCGGGCAGGTGCATTTGTGGAAGCAGGTTTGGGCGGGCAAGGTCTGGCAGATTGCTGTGGTGTTGCTTTCTTTGCTGGTGTTGGCGGCGGTGTTTTTCTTTCAGGATACTTTGGCGAAACACCCGGTTTTCTACGACCGTTTCCGCTTGGCCTATCTGGCGTTCAGCTTGTTTTTTATCGGCTGGTATCTGCAAGCGCAGCTTTCGGTGGTAAACGTGCTTACTTTTACCACGTCGCTGCGTACGGGGTTCAGTTGGGATTATTTCCTGATGGATCCGATAGTGTTTATTTTATGGAGTGCATCGGCGGTTTCGCTGCTGTTTTGGAACCGCGGGGCATTCTGCGGCTGGCTATGCCCGTTTGGCGCTTTGCAGGAATTGTCGAACCGTATCGCCAAAAAGCTGGGCGTGAAACAGCTTAACGTGTCTTTCGGCGTGCATACCCGTTTGGCGGCTTTGAAATATGTGGTCTTTATGGTGTTGTTCGGCGTATCGCTTTATGACTTGGGCTTAGCCGAGCGGCTTTCGGAGGTGGAGCCGTTTAAAACGGCGGTTATCCTGAAATTCATGCGCGAGTGGTGGTGGGTGCTGTTTGCCGCTGCGCTGCTTGTCGCCGGCCTGTTTGTCGAGCGTTTTTTCTGCCGTTATCTCTGCCCGCTGGGCGCGGCGATGGCCGTTCCCGCCCGACTGAGGATTTTCGACTGGCTGCGCCGCTACCATATGTGCGGCAACCCGTGCCAGTTGTGCGCCAACGAATGTCCCGTGCAGGCCATCGAGCCGGAAGGCCGGATTAACCCCAACGAATGCATCCAGTGCCTGCACTGCCAAGTGCTGTACCACCATACCACCCGCTGCCCGCAGGTAGTGTCGGTGTTGAAGAAAAAAGCCCGGCAGGCGGCGGCTAAGGGGGGAGCGGAGACACAAAAGCCGCAGGAGCAGGTGGTGCGATTTGTGCGGCAGAGGCCGTTTGAAAACGAAGGGCGTCCTGCCGAATAAGCCAGTTTGCCTTAACCGGCACCGTTTAGTATTTAACCCGTTGCGGCAGGCCGTCTGAAAGGCTGCCGGTATTTCCAACAAGGAGAGTTGAAATGTCAGACAATCAGGAAAAATTAGGGCAGGCGGGACTGAGCCGCCGCTCGTTTTTAGGCACGGCTGCGGTATCGGGCGCGGGTTTGGCAGGTGCCGGCCTGCTCGGCTTGGCGGGCTGCTCCAACAGTGGCGGCGAAGGCGGTGCGGCCAGCGGCGCGTCGGGAGCGGCGGCCAAACAGGGCGGCGGAGGCGGTCAGTCTTACCATGTCGGACCGGGCGAACTCGACCAATATTATGCGTTCAACTCCAGCGGCCAAACTGGCGAGCTGCGTATTTTGGGCGTACCTTCTATGCGAGAGCTGCTGCGTATTCCTGTATTCAATATGTGCAGCGCCACCGGTTGGGGGCGTACCAACGAAAGCCGTAAGATTCTGAATGCCGGTATTACGCCGGAAACCCGCGAATACCTGAAGAAAACCGGCCAGCCGGTTATCCCCAACGGCGATTTGCACCATCCGCATATGTCGTTTACCGACCAAACTTACGACGGCCGCTATGTTTACGTAAACGATAAAGCCAACAACCGCGTGGCGCGCATCCGTTGCGACGTGATGAAAACCGACAAAATTCTGGAAATCCCCAATGTTTCCGGCGTACACGGCCTGCGCCCGCAGCGTTATCCGAAAACAGGCTATGTGTTTGCCAACGGCGAACATATCGTGCCGGTTCCCAACAACGGCACGCTTTTAGACGACCCCAAGAAAAACTGGTGGGCGGTTTATACGGCGGTAGACGGCGAAACCATGCAGGTGGCCTGGCAGGTTATGGTAGACGGCAATCTGGATAACGGCGATGCCGACTACCAAGGCAAATATTCTTTCGCCACCTGTTACAACTCCGAAAAAGGCACCACCGTTACCGAAGCGTCGGCCAACGAGCAGGACTGGTGCGTGGTGTTCAATATCGCCGCCATCGAAGAAGGTGTCAAAAACGGAGATTTTAAAGAAATCGGCGGCGTGAAAGTATTGGACGGCCGCGCCGAAGCCAAATCCAAATACACCCGCTACATCCCCGTACCCAACTCGCCGCACGGTTGCAATGCTTCGCCCGACGGCAACTACATCATGCTCAACGGCAAACTTTCTCCCACCGTAACCGTGCTCGATGTGCGCAAGCTTGACGACTTGTTTGCCGGTAAAATCAAAGAACGCGACGTGGTGGTGGCCGAACCGGAGCTGGGTTTGGGGCCGCTGCACACTGCGTTCGACGGCCGCGGCAACGCCTACACCACGCTGTTTATCGACAGCCAGATGGTAAAATGGAATATCGAAAAAGCCATCGCCGCCTATCAAAACAAAGATAAAAAAGGCGACTACATCATTCAGAAACTCGATGTGCATTACCAGCCCGGCCACAACCACACTACTATGGGCGAAACCAAGGAGGCTGATGGCAAATGGTTGGTTTCGTTGAATAAATTTTCGAAAGACCGCTTTTTGAACGTCGGCCCCCTAAAGCCGGAAAATGACCAGCTTATCGACATTTCCGGCGACGAAATGAAGTTGGTGCACGACGGCCCCAGCTTTGCCGAGCCGCACGATATGCTGCTGGTGGCCTCATCCAAAGTGAAGCCGCTGAAAACGTGGGACCGCAAAGACCCGTGGATGTGGGAAGACGCAGTGAAGCAGGCCGAAAAAGACGGTGTGAAGCTGGAGAGCGCATCCAATGTCATCCGCGAAGGCAATAAAGTGCGTGTATATATGACTGCTATTGCGCCCGTGTTCAGTGTGCCGAAGTTTGAGGTCAATCAGGGAGATGAAGTAACCGTATATGTAACCAATATGGAAACCATCGAAGATCTCACCCACGGCTTTACCCTCGAAGGCCACGGTATTGCCATGGAAGTCGGCCCGCAGGCCACTGCTTCGGTAACCTTTACCACTGACCGCGTAGGCGTTTACTGGTATTACTGCCAATGGTTCTGCCATGCCCTGCATATGGAAATGTCGGGGCAGATGGTTGTGAAGCCGAAATAACGGACAGGCCGTCTGAAAGGGTACACTGCGCCCGCTTTCAGACGGCCTTTATTGCCAAGCCGTTTGAAAAGACGGTTTGGCAATAAAGCACACCGGATTCCAAATACATGCATATCCCCTTCAGCCCCGTTTTACTGCTGCTGGCCGCTTTCCAGACGGCCTCTGCCGCCACACTCGACGTAGCCGCGGGCAGCGACCTGCAAAGCATCGTCAACCGTGCGCAGGCGGGCGACACGTTGCGTTTGGCGCCGGGAAAATACCGCGGCAGAATCGTCATCGGCAAGCCGCTCACAATCGAAGGCCCGGCCGACCGCAGCGCCGAAATCGAAGGCGACCGCACGGGGCGCACCGTATCCGTGCACGCACCCGATGTCGTATTGCGCAACCTTACCGTAACCCGCTCCGGCCTGAGCCTGCCCGCCATGGATGCCGGCATCTACCTCGAACAAACCGCCGCCCGCGCTTTGGTGGAACACAACGACATTCTGGAGAACTCCGTCGGCGTTTATCTGCACGGCGCACCCGATGCCCTGGTGCGGGCGAACAAAATCGTCGGCGACGCCAAATTGCGCCGCAACGAGCGCGGCAACGGCGTAACCGTGTGGAACGCCCCGGGCTCCAAAGTAACCGGCAACGACATTTCGCAAGGCCGAGACGGCATTTTTTCCAATGCCAGCACCAAAAACGTGTTCAGCAACAACCGTTTCTCCAAGCTGCGTTACGCCGTCCACTATATGTACACCAACGACAGCGAAGTGAGCGGCAACTTTTCAGACGGCAATGAAATCGGCTACGCCATCATGTTTTCAGAGCGGCTCAAAATCAACGATAACATTGCCGTCAACAGCACCAACCAAGGGCTGATGTTCAACTACGCCAACCATTCCGACATTACCGGCAACGTCATCGACAAAGCCGGCAAATGCGTATTCGTGTATAACGCCAACTACAATACCTTGGTCGGCAACCGCTTCGAGCAGTGCGCCACCGGCATCCACTTTACCGCAGCGGCCGAAGGCAACAAAATCTACGACAACGCCTTTGTCGGCAACCAAAACCAAATCAAATACGTTAGCACCCGCTATGCAGACTGGGCGGAAGGAGGGCGCGGCAACTACTGGAGCGACAACAGCGCCTTCGACCTGGACGGCGACGGTTTCGGCGACAACGCCTACCGCCCCAATGGCATTACCGACCAAATCGTCTGGCGTGCCCCCGCCGCCCGCCTGCTGATGAACAGCCCGGCCGTGAGCATGGTCAAATGGGCGCAATCACAGTTTCCCGCCATCCTGCCCGGCGGCGTAGTGGACAGCAAACCGCTGATGGCGCCGCCGGAAAATAGAACGTTTGAGAAATACAAAGCCATGAAGGGGTAGGGCGCAAAGGCCGTCTGAAACCCGCAAACGCACCAAGGAGGAACGATGGGCACATCGCACATCGCGTTAAACGCAGTGAGCAAGCAGTACGGTAGCCGTTTTGCCGTGAAAAACATCGACTTAACCCTGAAGGCCGGAGAATGCGCCGGCTTGGCGGGGCATAACGGCGCGGGCAAATCCACACTGATAAAACTGATGCTCGGCCTGATTACCCCCAGCGCAGGTAGCGTGCGGCTGCTCGGCGAAGATGCTGCGGGCAGCCGCGCCGCATCCGTCCGCAGCCGAATCGGCTACCTGCCCGAAACCGCTGCCCTCCACCCCTCGCTTACCGGCAGGGAAACGCTGGATTTTTACGCCAAGCTGAAAAAACAGCCGGTCGGAAAAAACGCCGCTCTGCTCGAGCGCGTCGGCATCGCACAGGCGGCGGGCAGGCGCGTCGGAACGTATTCCAAAGGGATGCGCCAGCGTCTCGCTCTTGCCCAAGCCCTGCTCGGAGAGCCCAAAGTACTGCTGTTCGACGAACCCACTACCGGCCTCGACCCAGCATCGAGGCAGATGTTTTACGAAATCGTGCGCGAACTAGCCGGACAGGGTGCCGCCGTATTGCTCAGCACCCACGCTTTGGGCGAACTGGACGGCCATGCCGACCGCATCGTCGTGATGAAAAATGGCAGCAAAGTTGCCGACGGCAGCATGGACGAGTTGCAAATCCAAAGCGGCCTGCCCGCCACCGTGCGCGTACAGCTCAAACGGCCCGCCGGCCTGCCGGCAAACTGGGTTTCAGACGGCCTGACCTACACCGCGCAGTGTCCGGTGGAGCGGAAAGCCGAGCTGTTGCGGGAGCTCGGCAGTTTGGACAATATCAGGCAAATTGACATCCACACCCCCACACTCGACGACATGTACGCCGAATTTTTGAAGCGGGAAGATGTGTAGGCGCGGCGGTAGCCCGAAAGCGGCGCAATTTTGAGGCCGCCGTGTTTTTTAAGACAGAGGCCGTCTGAAAAATATTTTCGATAAAAAACGTATTTGTGCCGGTGCAGAAGCACCGAAGGAACCGGAAAACATGAACCCCGTTTGGATTATTACCGGCAAAGAAATCCGCGACAGCCTGCGCAACCGCTGGGTACTGGCCGCCACTTTGTTGCTGGCGGTGCTGGCTTTGTCACTCGGCTTTCTCGGCAGCGCGCCCACAGGGGCGGTAAAGGCCGACCCGCTGACCGTTACCGTAGTCAGCCTGTCGAGCCTGTCGATTTTCCTGATACCGCTGATTGCTATGCTACTCTCCTACGACGCTTTAATCGGCGAAATCGAGCGCGGCACGATGGCGCTGCTGTTGAGCTATCCCATATCGCGCGCGCAGGTTTTGGCCGGTAAGTTTGCCGGCCACCTGATTATCCTTACCTTGGCGACTTCGGCGGGCTACGGCTTGGCGGGCATCGCCCTGCAACTGGCGGGCGGCGGCTTCGATTCCGGCGCGTGGCAGCCGTTTCTGCTGCTGATTGCCGCCAGCGTTTTGCTCGGCGCAGCGTTTTTGGCGATGGGTTATCTGATTAGCGCAAAAGTGAAAGAACGGGGCACGGCGGCCGGCACCGCCATCGGCGTGTGGCTGTTTTTCGTGGTGATTTTCGATATGACGCTGCTGGGCATACTGGCAGCCGATACCGGGCAGATGATTACCGCGCCGATACTGGAAACCGTGCTGCTGTTCAACCCCGCCGACATCTACCGCCTGCTGAACCTGACCGGCTACGAAAATACCGCCATGTATGCGGGGATGGCGGGTTTGAGCGGCCAGCTTTCACTCGGCCGCCCCGTATTGCTGGCGGCGCAGTTGCTGTGGATTGCCGTGCCTTTCGCTTTTGCGGCGGGGGCGTTTCAGAAACGGCAGATTTGAATCCGGCGGCAGGCCGCCTGAAACATACGGCGGCTTTTCAGACGGCCTGCCGCTTTGCCCGTAGGAGAGTTGTATGAAGCTTTTTTACCTCGTATCCGCCGCGCTGGCGCTTGCCGCCTGCGGCGCAAAGCCGGAGCCCTCCCCGCCCGCGCCGCAGCCGATTACCGAGCGGTCCGTCGGCCACTACTGCACCATGAACCTGTCGGAGCACGTCGGCCCCAAGGCGCAGATTTTCTTGAACGGCAAGCCCGACAAACCGGTATGGTTTTCCACCATCAAGCAGATGTTCGGTTATACCAAACTGCCGGAGGAGCCGAAGGGCATTGCTGCGATTTACGTAACCGATATGGGCAAAGTCAGCGATTGGCGCACACCCAACGCCGACAACGATTGGGTAGATGCCCGTAAAGCCTATTACGTGATTGAAAGCGGCTTTATCGGCGGCATGGGCGCGGAAGACGCGCTGCCGTTTGCCGACAAGGCGCAGGCGCAGAAATTTGCCGCCGAAAAAGGCGGCAGGGTCGTGGCGTTCGGCGAAATACCCGACGAGTATATTTTCAAATAAACAAAGACCGTATAACGGGGCCGTCTGAAAATATGCGGCCCGTCCGCCGCGAAATGGAGCAAACCATGAACACCAGAATGACCCGCCGCCGCTTTATCGGCATCACGGCAGCCGTCGCCGGAACCGCCGCCGTGCCGCTGCTTTGCCGCCGTACAAACGTCGGAGCGCTGCCCGAAGCCGCCGTTTGGCAGGGTATTGCGTTGGGTGCCGGTGCCGAAATGCGCCTTTACCATCCCGACCGCCGCTTTGCCGAAAACTTAATCGGCAAAGCAGTGGCCGAAATATCGCGGCTGGAGAAAATCTTCAGCCTCTACCGCGGCGACAGCGTGCTGGTGCACCTGAACCAAACGGGCCGTTTAGATAATCCGCCCGCCGATTTACTGGCCGTGCTCAGCCTCAGCCGCGACATCCATACCCTTACGCAAGGTGCCTTCGACCCCAGCATTCAGCCTCTCTGGAATGCCTATGCCGCGCATTTTTCGCGGCACCCGTTGAGTGAATCCGCACCAACCGCCGCCGTTTTGGAACAAGCGCTGGCTTCGGTGGGTTTCGGCGCAGTCGAGTTCGACAGCCGCACCGTCCGCTTCGCTAAATCTGGTATGGCCTTATCGTTTAACGGCATTGCCCAAGGCTATATTACTGACCGCATTACCGAAATATTACGTAACGCCGGTTTGGTGCAGGCACTGGTGGATTTGGGGGAAATCCGCGGTTTGGATGGCACACGCAGCCGCATTTGGCAGGCTGGCATCCGCCATCCGGACGGAGGGGACGCGGTATTGCTCAATGTGCCGCTGCAAAACCAGGCTCTGTCCACTTCGGGTGGATACGGCACGACTTTGGACGAAGCAGGCCGGTTTACGCACCTTTTCAATCCGCTTACCGGCACTAGCCGTCCACGCTACCGCAGCGTCAGTGTAACTATGGCTACTGCGGCAACCGCAGATGCCTTGTCAACTGCGTTTTCAGTAATGGATAAAACCTCTGTTGTCGCCATCGCTAATAGAGTTCCTCATTTGAAAGCATGGCTGTTTACGACTGAAGGCAGATTGGAAAAGGTGGATATGAACATAGCTGTTGCAAGTTGATGCCTGTTTATCATCGTTGACTTGTATTTGTCGTGAAACAAGATAAGAACAAGACTAGGTGAAGTAGTGGCATGGTTAATCCAATTTAAAATATGTACAAGGTGATGAATTGCAGGAGGTATTCCTGGATAAATAGGTTTAATCAAAAAATAATCCTGATGAAGAAAAGCGGTTTAAGTCAGTATAAGTAATACAAGCGGATTGAGCTGTTTGTTTCCAAACACTTACTAGAATAGCTGCTGAGTTGGCAGGTGTTTATAGAACACAGCTATGCTTACACTTTTACTGTCTGTGATTGCTGGCTTATCCAAACAATACGTATGTAAAGTACTTGACGGAGAAGTTGAAGTCGATGAAATTTGTTTTTACTGCCAACGAAAAGGCAAACATGACAGAGGAGCGGCTGGGAAAGTTTTGATCTTCGGGCTGTCTAACTACCAACCAACAACCAATTGTCGTTTATGACCTCGGGCAGCACTGATGAGACGGGTAATAACTTAGTGAGTCTGTTGGCAAAGCCAACAGTCAAGACGCTGTTAACAAAGTAGGAAGCGTTGAAATCAATGGAGAAAAGCTCTAATTTTACCGCCAAAATTAACAAATGGCGGGAGGTGTGAACTCGCTGGATGCGCTGGTGGATATTGTGGGCGAGATTACCAGTAAAAATGCCAAATCCGTTGTACCAATGGAGCAAATCAATGCAGTCGAGGAGATGAGGCTAAGCAGACGTTGCTGGAAAACCAAAAAGTACTAGTGGGCAGTGCTGCTATCGGTTAGTTGGTGTCCGACCGCTAAGCCTTGATGGTGTTGCGGGTATTGGTTAGCAAAGTAAGGTTGTTCGCCTTTTAAAGAAGGCTAGCCTACCGTAGTGGGCCGGTAGAGGGTAACTATCAACCAACTTGTGGCATAAGGTTCGGGGTTTAAAAAAGAGAAAGAGCAAACTCGTTTTATCTGAAGCTAAATATGGTGCATACCGTATTTGACATGGCTGATGCAGGTGGGGTTGTTGGCGGGTAACAGCCAACATGTACTTGGTTGCGGAACTGCAATCGGTGTTTGGCATGTTAGCCAATATCCACAATACCAGAAAAGCGGGCTGGACGGCTGGCGCGATATGGGGGTTGACGTATCTAAATAGCCGTCGCTACGCCGTGGCAGTTCAGTCGAAGAATGGAAGGTAATGCGGCAGCGGTGGATTTAATCTAACGTGCTAAGACCTTTAACTGTACTCAGCGCTACCGTGGGGCGTTTGCGTTGACCGAGTAGGCTACCGATATTTTGGTGGTACAGTTAAACGCCTCCAACTTCGATACCTGTAGAATTGTGCACCTGCTGGCTGATACCCATGCCGCTTTGCTGCGCGCACTGGTCGCCCAGCGTATTTTGGTTATGATGTTGGTCAATGAATCTAAGACTGATAAACTGGCTTATTGCCTGCTGTGCCTGTATTAAGCACCTATGGGCAGCACCGATGATGTGTATCAATGTATTGAAGCGGCAGTGCTGCTGAAAACGTCTTATCTAGAAACTGCTGCTGTCTTGGCCAATAACCTGAGCAATACGGCGTATAAATTGCAAAAGCAGATGTTTGTTGCGCCTGTTGCTGGTGTAAAAAAGCGTAACGAGCGATACCAGTCTGCACCTGTTCGTATTTGAATGGTACGGCGATTTCAGTCGATTCATCGAGTTGCTGTGCTTGAATTCGAAAATCCGCCCAGCCGAATTTCATTGAGAAAGGTACAGGGCTGAATGATTACGTCTGATAACACTGCTACCATGCTGGTTAATGGAAATACCCACGGTCAGTGGAGGATTACGATATTGTTTTTGACCTGTCCATTCCCACTGATAATTTTTCAGTAACTCTTCGTTGCTTGGTCGATACCAAGCCGGATGTGATACAGTTAAACGATAAAGTAGTGGCGTGCGTGGGAGGTCATACGTTATTGAGGGCCGTATCGACTGTGTACAAACCGTAACCGAAAAAGACCGTAAGGCATTAATAGTACAGATATGCTGTCAGGCAGATTTGGCGAGTTGGAAACCAGAAACTGCTCCCATGTTGGTATGAGGCTTTGCAGTTATTTATAAATAAGCTCTAGACTAGCAGAATAGCTCTGTTAGACTAGAGCCCTGTATTTTATTGGATTTCAATTGGTTTCTGTTTCTGCGGGGCGGAAGGAAAAAGCGGCCGGGGGAGGTTACGCCGGTTCGGCCATTTTCAGCGCCTGCCGGATATCCACCGCCACAATCCGCGATACGCCTTTTTCCTGCATGGTTACGCCGATGAGCTGTTCAGCCATTTCCATGGTGAGGCGGTTGTGTGAAATATAGAGAAACTGGGTTTGCGCCGACATTTCTTTCACTAAATTGCAGAAACGGCCAGTGTTGGCATCATCAAGCGGAGCGTCCACCTCATCGAGCAGGCAGAACGGGGCGGGGTTGAGGCTGAAGAGGGCAAACACCAAGCTCATGGCAGCGAGTGCTTTTTCGCCGCCGCTCAACAGATGGATGGTGCTGTTTTTCTTGCCGGGCGGGCGCGCCATAATGGATACGCCGGCAGTGAGCAGATCGTCGCCTATCATGTGCAGCGTGGCTTCACCGCCGCCAAACAGGGTGGGAAAGAAAGTTTGGACTTTTTCATTAACGGCATCGAAAGTGGCTTTGAAACGCTCTTTGGTTTTGTTGTCGATTTTGGCGATGGCTTCTTCGAGCAGGTTGATGGCGGCCTGCACGTCTTCACTTTGGCCGCGGTAGTAGCTGTCGCGCTCGCGGGCCTCCTGCAATTCTTGCAGGGCGGCCAGATTGACGGCGCCGAGGGCTTCGATTTGTTGGGAAAGACTGCCGATAGTGTTGCTGAGTGTTTTCGGGCTGCCCGATGCGGCGGCCGATTTTTCGAGTGATGCGAGATCGGCCTGTCGTTCGGTTAGGTTTTGATGAAAGCGTTTGGCGTTAATCAGGGCTTCCTGCTGTTGCAGCAGGGCGGTTTGGGTAGCGGCCTGCAATTGCGGCAGTTTGCTTTGCAGCGCCTGCTGTTGGGCGTATTGCTCGCGGCCTTCGGCTTGGGTGGCGGCGAGTTGGTTTTGCATGGCGAGATATTGTTCGTCTAGCATTTGCACGGCTTCGCCCAGCTCGTTTAGTTTGGCGTGCTGTTCTTCGTTTTGGGTTTCGGCCTCGTAGGCCAATGCGAGTTCGGTTTGTCGTTCCTGCCAGTCTAAGGTTTGTTGCTCGAGCTGGATAAGTTGTTGCTGGAAATGTTGTTTTTGCTGTTGCAGTTTGTGTACGGCCACTTCGGCGAGGCCGTATCGGCGGTTGGCTTCCAACAGGGCGAGTTGGGCCTGTTTCAGACGGCCTTGCTGCTCTTGGCGGCTGCCGCCGGTGTGGTGCTGCTGGTGTTCGAGTTCGGCGGAAGCTTCGGCGAGGGTGGCGATGTCGTCTTGCAGGCCGTCTGAAGTTTGCCCGAGCACGGTTTGTTCTGCTTCGATTTGCGCCAGTTCGCGCTCGATGTGTTCGCGGCGGATTTGCCCTTGGTTGGTGCGGGCGAGCATTTCGGCGGCGCGCTGCTGCGCCTGCTGGTATTGCCGGTTGTGCTGTTTTTGCTGTTGCAGCAGGTTTTTATGGTTCGCTTCGGCAGTGTTCAGCTCAGCTTGGTTGCGGGTGAGCTGTTGTTCGGCATCGGCCAGACGGGGCGAGAGGGCGGCCAGTTCGGCTGCCAGCTCGTCCAAACGTTCTTTGCGTGCGATCAGGTTGTCCTGCCGGCTGCGGGCATACAGCACGGTGCTGACGCGGTCGATGCGGTGGCCTTCAGGCGTGAGCCAAAGCTGGCCGGGTTGCAGGTCGCTTTGGCGGCTGAGGGCGTAATCCAAGCCGGGGGCGCACAATACTCCGTCCAGCCAATGGTGCAGGGCCGTCTGAAACGGGGCTTTGGCTTGGATTTGATTGAGCAGGGCGGCGGCGGGCAGGGTTTTTTTAAGGCCGCCGGCCAAGCTGTCGGCCAACCAGGCGGCGCTGCCTTCGGGAAGCGGTGCGGGCGGGGCGAACGAGGCGGGCACGGCGCGGGCATGCAGGCGTTCGGCCAGTATCACGCCGAGCGCGTGCTGCCACTCGGCCGGGGCGGTGATGTGCTGCCAGAGTTGCGGGGCTTGGCCGGCATCGGTGTGCTGCCAGAAATCGCCGCCGCTGTTTTCGTCTTGCGCCAAAAGTTGCGCCAGCGCCTGCTGCTGTGCCTCGAGTGTGATGTGTTGCTGTTGCAGCGTTTGCCGGTGTGCCGAGGCCGTCTGAAAACGGGTTTGGCACTCGGCTAAGCGGTTTTCGGCGGCCAGCAGTTGCTCTTCGTAATGCTCTTGTTGGCTTTGCAGCAGGGCGGCCTGCTCTTGTGCGGCCTCGGTGTCGCGGCTCTCGGGCAGGTTAAGGGCGAGGCTTTCCTGTTTCAGACGGCCTTTGCGGGCTTCGTGCTGTTGCAGGGTGTGTTGCGAATGGGCCAGTTGCTGCTGTTTCAAGGCCAGCTCGCGTTTGATGCGGTTGTGTTCGTCCTGCTGGCTTTGGTAGGCGGTGTTGAGCGCGGCCTGCGCTTCTTCCAGCTCGGGCAGGCGTTCTTCGTGTTCGGCCACCTGCATGGCGGTTTCGGCCAGCTCGGTTTGTTTTTCTTCGATGTGGATGTCGGCCTCTTCAAGCTGAGCGCGGATTTGCTGCTGCTCTTGGCGGATGCGTGAAAGTTGCACCTGTGCGGCGGCTTTGTCGCGCTCAATGCGCTGGTGCAGGGTTTGCCGGTGGCGGATTTGCTCTTCCAAACGGGCAACCTGTTCGCGTAACATGCCGCGCCGGTTGTTGAGGTCGTGCATACTTTGCTGCTGCGCCTGTTCGGCAGCCTGCAAAGCGTGCACGGCTTCGCCCAAGGCCTGAATCTTCTCGGCGGTTTCGTTTTGCTGCTGCTGGAAGGTTTGATGCTGGGCGGTGGCTTTGTCGGCGGTGGCAAGCGATTGCTGCCATTGCACATAGTCGAGCAAATCCTGCTGCTGGTCAAGTTGGCGGGTGAGCGTTTGATAGCGTTCGGCGGTTTCGGCCTGTTTTTCCAGTTTTTCCACTTGGCGCGCCAACTCGCTTTGCAGGTCGGACAAGCGTTGCAGATGCTCCCGCGTATCTTTCAGACGGCCTTCTGTTTCTTTTCGGCGTTCTTTGTATTTCGACACACCCGCCGCCTCTTCTATATAGGCGCGCAATTCTTCCGGTCGCGCTTCGATAATGCGCGAAATCATGCCCTGCTCAATCACCGCATAACCGCGCGCGCCCACGCCGGTGCCCAAGAATAAATCGGTAATGTCGCGGCGGCGCACCACTTGGTTGTTGATGAAATAAGTGGATTCGCCCTGCCGCGTGAGCTGGCGCTTGATGCTCACCTCGGCATATTGCCCCCATGCGCCCTGAAGGCTGTGGCTGCTGTTGTCGAACACCAGTTCCACCGAAGCGCGCGGGGCAGGGCGGCGGGTGGCGGCGCCGTTAAAAATGACGTCCTGCATACTCTCACCGCGCAATTGCTTGGCCGATGCTTCGCCCAATACCCAGCGCACGGCGTCAATCACATTGGATTTGCCGCAGCCGTTCGGCCCGATAACGGCTACCAGTTGGCCGGGCACATGAATAGTGGTGGGGTCGGTAAACGATTTGAAGCCGGCAAGTTTGATGTGGGTGAGGCGCATGACAAAAGGGAGACGGGGCGGAAAACGCGCTATTTTAACGGAAATCTGCCTGGAACGGTGGGGGAGGGAAAATCGGCGAACAGTGCTTTTTTGTCTTTAAGAAAAGGAGTGTTGCATAAAGGAGAATGGTATAAAAAACAGCCGGCCACATCAGTTTTTAACTTTATTTGATTATAAAAAACGATATTTTTCATAACGTTATATTTTTAATAAAATCGCGGATTTTAATCGGATGAAATTTAACCGCATACCTATTATCCATAAAAAAATACCGTTGGTATGTGCAGGTGAAAATATAACTTAGATGCGTATATCATTTACATATTGCTATGTGTTATGTTTTTCAACAATGATACAGATAAATATAGCGCAGCAGCCGGAGTTGTTTAACAGATTTAACAGGTAGGCCGTAAAACGCAACAGACGGCTTCAATTAACCAGGAGTTCGAATTATGTTTCAGTATCGTAAATTATTGTGGGTTTTGCTGCCGCTTACCGCAGTCGGATGTACATCATACCAAAAAGAAAAATGGATTGACACCGAGCAGGCCGCCTACAGCACTTCGGTGCCGGATAACCGCTCTTCCGTTGTGTTTTACCGCCAGGCCGATGCCGTTAACGGCCCTACTGTCAATATTTATGTAAATGGCCAATATTCAGGCTCGTTGCAGCCGAATGCCTACCGCCAAGAAACCGTCTGTGCGCAAAACCAGCGCTTTTACGCCGAATTTACCAACAGCGATACCGGTTACCGCAATAAGCATAACTCCGGCGACTATTACAACCTGCCCGACCTGGCAGTATCTTTCTTTAAAGTAGTCGGCGACAGCAACGGCCATCCCGTGCTGCAGGCCGTTTCTCCCGAACAGGCGGAAGCCGAAATGAAAGGCATCCCGCGTCAAAACCACACCCTTTCGCGCGTGGTCAGCCAAGAGCAATGCGCAGTCGTGTTGAAAAAATACAGCCTGCAAACTTCGGCTTTGTTCAAATTCGACCGCCACGACTATAACAATATGCTGCCCAAGGGTAAGCAGGAACTCTCTGCCATTTCTAAAGAAATCAAACAAAATCCCGACTTGATACGCGGCATCGCCGTTGTGGGGCACACCGATCCGTCCGGCACGTCTGCCTACAACCAGAAGCTCTCTGCCAATCGTGCGGCAACCGTAAAACAAGTCTTGGCCGAAAGCGGTTTGGACAGAAGATTGATTAGTGCCGAAGGCAGGGGTGAGCGCGAATTGGTAATCGGCAACTGCCGTAAAAAGCATCCTAACAATGCCCAAGCCCGAAAAGAATGCGACCAACCCAACCGTCGTGTGGAAGTGATTCTTCACGGTGAAAAAAAATAAACTGAATTCAACATTATAAGGTGAACAAAATGTCTAAAAACATTACTTTAAATATCAACAACGCCCAAAAAACCCTAGAAATCGTAAAATTTCAAACGGCCTCGGGAGAAGCATTGCGTATTCCGGCCCAGGCTGAGGTGAATTATCAATTTATTGAAGATGCAACATCCTTCGCGCCTGAAAATATTATGACCAAACGCGTAGGCAATGACTTAACTGTTGCCTTTGAGGGATCGGATATTACCAACCCAGACTTGATTTTAGAGGGTTACTATTCAAAAGAAACCGGCGCCTCCAAAGGCAGCCTGTTGGTTGGTACGCATGAAAACGGCAATACCTATCCGTATGTGCCGGAAAGCACGGAAACCTCCGATGCCGTTACCATGCTTGCAGAAGAAGTAACAGCCGGCCAAGCCCTAGGTGGCGAAATCATTACGGCTGTATGGGCTCCCAATCCCTTGTGGCTTTTGGCTTTGCTTCCGCTGGCCGGTTTGGCTGCATTGGCAAGCCGCAATAATGGCGGTTCCGAAAGCCCGGACCCAACTATTACGGTTGATGCGCCGGACAATACCACCGACAACACACCTAAAATTACGGGCACTGTCCATAATGCAGGTCCGGGCAGCGTGATAAAAGTTGTTTTGGTGGACAGTCAGGGAGCCAGCCAAACCGTATCGACTACAATCAGTGAAACAGGCGAGTATTCAGTGGAACCGACAAACCCGCTGGCAGACGGCACTTATACCGCTACAGCAACTGTTGAAGCGGT
This sequence comes from Neisseria sp. 19428wB4_WF04, assembly GCF_015235335.1. Lineage (NCBI taxonomy): Bacteria > Pseudomonadati > Pseudomonadota > Betaproteobacteria > Neisseriales > Neisseriaceae > Neisseria > Neisseria sp. 19428wB4_WF04. The sequence goes on along the minus strand of NZ_JADGLG010000049.1, from coordinate 578 downwards.
ATCCGGTAAATCTGCAACAGCCAGCGACCCGGGCAGCATCGACACCAAAGCAGGTATCACCGTAGAAGCCCCCGCGCTGAGCAGCGACAACACCCCGACCATCACCGGTACCACCACCGATGTCGAAGCAGGCCAAGTGGTAACCGTAGTGGTAACCGGTTCGGACGGCCAAAGCCAAACCGTTACCACCACCGTCAAGGCAGACGGCAGCTACAGCGTAGACGTGCCCAAAGCCCTGCCCGACGGCGGCTACACCGCCGAAGCCTCGGTGAAAGATCCCGCCGGCAACGAAGGCAAAGCCAAAGACAACGGCTCGGTCGACACCACCGCCCCGATGATCAGCGTAGACGCGCCGGACAACAGCAGTGACAACACCCCGACCATCAGCGGCAAAACCGATGCGCCCGCCGGTTCGGTGGTAACCGTAGTGGTAACCGGTTCGGACGGCCAAAGCCAAACCGTTACCACCACCGTCAAGGCAGACGGCAGCTACAGCGTAGACGTGCCCAAAGCCCTGCCCGACGGCGGCTACACCGCCGAAGCTTCGGTGAAAGACCCCGCCGGCAACGAAGGCAAAG
>NZ_JADGLG010000048.1:0-18723 GCF_015235335.1 Neisseria sp. 19428wB4_WF04 | reverse complement strand
TCTATTGTTGCAATTATGAGAAAGCTGGTAACCATCGCTTTCTACATTTTGAAAAACCAAACGGAATACGACAAAACCCGTTACGGATTAACAGCATAAATTAACAATTTCAAACAGAAAAATGCCCTACAAAAGCAGGGCACGGCTTGGTTGTTGCCGAAAGAATACATCAACGGCATTGACACTTTCACACACTATCTTTGGTGTGCGGTGTCAGGCTTGTTCTGCTATGGCGCGGCCGCGCGGTATGTTGGTGCCGCTCCGGCTGCATGCCTTTATTTGCTCCGTGCGGCAGTTTGTAAACCTGCCCCGCGTAGCAAAGGCCGTCTGAAAAAGTTTTCAGACGGCCTTTGTGTATTCTTCATTTTGAGGCATCGGCAGAATCGAAAAAACACCGCAAGCAGTTTATCTGCCTTATTTTCGTGCAGGCGGAAGCCCGATATCCGACATCTCGGTATGTGTTTGATCGATGCTTCAATCTTTCTGCTCGGATATCCGCCTGCACGGGGCGCGGCGGGCTTGCGGAGCTCATCACGGTATTCGGTTTTTCAGACGGCACTCCAACCGGCATTCAGGTGTTTGGCAAAGGCTTTGGGCCGTCTGAAAACAGGGGCAGGCATCATCAACCGGCATACTCTTCATATCAAGGCAGGCCGCAGGAAATCATACAGACAGCGTAAAGCCGTTTTTGCCGCTGTTTCAGTGCGTCCTGCCCAACCTTTCGCTTTGGTCGGGGCGCGGCAGCAATGCAATGCAAACAAAGCGGGTTTGTTATCCGTTGCACAGAATGAAACATGCCGCATCAAGCCTGTTCCAGCAGCGGCCGGCCGCGGATAAGCGCGCGGACAACCGTACGGTTGGGCGAGAGCGCGCTGCGCAGGCGTTGCGGCAGCGGGTTGGGCAGGCCGAGAATGCCGGCCGCAACGGCGGCGGCGCACACGGGGGCGGTGGCCAGGCCGCGGCTGCCGTGGGCGGTGTTGATGTAGGCACCCGGCAGATAGGGGCAGGGTGTGCAGATGCGGTAGTTTTTATCGAGCGCAAGTTTGGCATAGGCCTGCTGCATGGCGCAGATGTCGCCGAGCGCGCCTGCCAACGGCAGATGGTCGGGGCTGTCGCAGCGCAGGGCGGCATGGCCCTGTAAGGGGGCGGGGCGGTCGCAGCGGGTTTCAGACGGCCTGTTTGGGTTTCGGCCGTCTGAAAATAAATTTTCGGCCAGTGTGCTATCCAGTTTGCGCAGGGTGAGACGGTTGGCTTCGGCATCGCCGGCGCGCCATTCGCAACCGGTGTCGTGCTGGATAAAGGTGGCGCCGAAACAGTGCACGCCCTGCCAGGCAGGGCTGATGTAGCCGGCGGCGGAAAGGGCGCAGCGCAGCGCGGCGGAATAGGGCGTGGCGGCCGCCAAATCGGTTTGGCCGCGAATCAGGCGGTAGGGCAGTGCCGACACATCGGGCAGGGCGGCGAGCGGGCTGTGCGCGCCCATGCAAAAAACAATATGGCTGCCCTGAAAAGCGCGCCCGCCGGAGGTTTCTACCTGCCATGTGCCGTTGCGGTATTCTGTCGAGCACACGGCGGTGTGACTGTAAAGCTCAATCAGAGGGTGGTCGAGCAGGGCGTGTACCAGCGCGGGCGGGTTCAGCCATACGCCCTGCGGCCAATAAAGCGCGCTTTGGGCAACAGGGATGCCGGCCAGCCGCGAAGCGGTTTCGGCGGATACGGCGCGGTAGAGATGGGCGTGGTGGGTTTGTGCTGCCAGCGCCTGATTGCGGCGGGTTTCCTCATCGTTATGGTCGAGATGGAGCACGCCGTTTCCGCCCCAGTTTGCGCGCGCGGGCAGCAGATCTTCGAGCAGGCGGCGGGTGTGGCCGTAGCCGCACAGCAATAATTCGGTCTGCTCGGTGTGGTGCGGCGAAATCTTGGCATACAGCAGCCCTTGCCGGTTGCCCGATGCGGCACCAGCCGGCGCAGCAGCTTCGAGCACGGTAACGGGCAGGCCGTGTTGTGCCAGCGCGCGGGCGGTAGCCGCGCCGGCAATGCCTGCGCCGATAACGATGGCGCGGGTGGGGGTGTGCCGTTTGGGCGGCGCAAACCACGGCTTGAGCTGCGGCAGCGGCAGTTGCGGCACGGCTTCGGTCTGCCATTGCACGGGTTGCGGAAAATGCTCGCCGAGACGGCACGCAGCTTCGGGCGGCATCAGCCATAAATGCACGCCCGGCAGAATGTCGCCCAGCGCATTGGCGGTGTTGAACTGAATGCAGCCGAGTTTGGCTTCGACAGCCTGAAGCAACGCTTTTTCGAGCGCAGAGGGGTTTTCAGACGGCCTGAAGACAGGGAAGCTCCGGTCGGGCAGGCACACAACCAAATAAAGCGGCCTGTCGTGCTGCGCAACGGTGCGGGTAAGACAGGCGGCAGCGGGCGGGCGGTTCCAGGCAAGGCAGATCATCTTAAAGAGGCCGTCTGAAAAAAAGAAGCCGTGATTTTAACACGCGCGGGTGTGCGGGCTGCCCAAGTGGGATGGAAAAGCTGTTAAAATCGGGCAGGGCTGCCGCACGGGCAGGCGGTGCGGCCCGCTGTTTGCAGTATGTGCGGCACGGTATACCGCCCGCGCCGCGCCTTTACTTTATAGGTTGCAGAGTCTGCGCGGCTGCCGTTGCCGGCACGGTGGTTTCGGGCGCAGTTTTTACAAACCGCTGCCGTGGTTTGCGGCTTTGCGGCGGGGCCGGAAAATATTTATCCCGGGCCGGAAAAAGGCGCAGGCATCGGCCGCAATCCGCTGCAGGGCGGGGGTATGGTGGATATCTTCGTTTCCCGCTTCGGCTCAGCCCCGCTTAAAGAAAGCGGCTTTGCCCGCCGCAACGGCAGCAAAACCGGTTTCTTCATTGCCGGCGGCTTGCCGTTTTATGCCTTGTGCCGGAAATACGGGTTTGCTATAAAATCCACTGTCAAATCATGCTGCTGCCGCGAAAAGCAGCGTTTCACCCATATTGAGGTAAGGATGTTTTTATGAACCCGTTAGCTGCCGATTTCCACACCGGTTTTGCCGCAAAGCCCGTGATTGTGGCGCTGGATTTTGCCAACGAACACGATACGCTGGCGTTTGTGCGCCGTCTTTCTCCCGAGCTGTGCCGCTTGAAAATCGGCAAAGAGCTGTTTACCGCCACCGGCCGCCGTTTGGCCGAAAACCTGATTAACCAAGGCTTCGAGCTGTTTCTCGATTTGAAATACCACGATATTCCCAACACCGTGGCCAAAGCCTGCCGCGCGGCGGCGGAGATGGGGGTGTGGATGGTCGATATGCACGCCTGCGGCGGCCGCCGCATGATGGAGGCCGCTGCCGAAGCCGTAGCCAATCAGGCGCACAGGCCGCTGCTAATCGGTGTAACTGTGCTCACCAGCATGGAAGAGGCCGACTTGGCCGAAACCGGCCTGAACGCGCCGGTGGAAGAGTTGGTGTTGCGCTGGGCCAAACTCGCGCAAAGCTCGGGCTTGGACGGCGTGGTGTGTTCCGCCCGCGAAGCCGCCCCGCTGCGCCGCGGCTTGGGCGGAGATTTTGTGCTGGTTACGCCCGGTATCCGCCTCGATGTGGCGGGCAACAGCGATGACCAGCGCCGAATCATGACTCCGGCTCAGGCGCTGGCGGCCGGCTCCACTTATCTGGTGATGGGCCGACCCGTTACCCAGGCCGCCGACCCCGTTGCCGTGCTGCGCGAAATCAACACGGCAGCGGCAGGCTGAGTGTTCAGACGGCCGCACCCGCCCGCTTTCCCGCCGCCGCACGTCAACAGCGCAGGCTCTGCCTGAAGCAGGCGGTTCGGCCGGTATTGCGGCCGTCTGAAAACGTTTGGGCGGCACCCCGCCACCGCTTCTGCGGCAGAATCTGCAGGTATTGGAGCCGTCTGAAAATGTTCGGGGGGTACCCCGCAGCGTTTGAAGATGCCGCCCCTCCCCAAAAAACGGCGGCAACAGCGGGCGGCCGCAGCGCAGGCCGTCTGAAAACCGATAACAGATTGGATGGAAATATGGCGTTTTCCCTTTCCCCCGAAACCCTGAAAGCGCATTTTGCGCGGGCACGCGTATTGGTGGTGGGCGATGTGATGCTCGACCGCTATTGGTTTGGCGATGTGTCGCGCATTTCGCCTGAAGCACCCGTGCCGGTGGCCAAAATCGGCAAAACCGACCAACGCGCCGGCGGTGCGGCCAATGTTGCCCGCAACGTTGCCTCGCTGGGCGGGCAGGCTGCTTTGCTGTCGGTAACCGGCAACGATGAGGCGGCTGGCGTGCTCGAGGGGCTGATGCGGCAAGACGGCGTGGCCGCTCATTTGGTGCGTGATTCCGAAATCGCCACCACGGTGAAACTGCGCGTGGTGGCACGCAACCAGCAGCTTATCCGGCTCGACTTTGAAGAAACGCCGCACCGCGAAATCCTCGATTCGGTGAAAGACCAATACCGCGCCCTACTGCCTGAATACGATGTGGTGGTTTTGTCGGACTACGGCAAAGGCGGCCTGCTGCATGTGGCCTCGATGATAGAATGGGCGCGCCGGGCCGGCAAACCCGTGTTAATCGACCCCAAAGGCGGCGACTATGAAAAATATGCCGGCGCCACCCTGCTCACCCCCAACCGTGCCGAGTTGAAAGAGGTGGCGGGCAGCTGGCGCAGCGAAGCAGAATTGGCCGAAAAAGCCCGCCGTTTGTGCCGTAATCTCGAATTCGAGGCATTGCTGCTGACCCGCAGCGAAGAGGGCATGACCTTATTTGACGGCAATGAAATCATTAACCAACCCACGCGCGCGCAGGAAGTTTATGACGTGTCCGGCGCGGGCGACACCGTTATCGCCAGCATGGGTTTGGGGCTGGCCGCCGGCTTAAGCCTGCCCGAAGCCATGCACATTGCCAACAGTGCCGCAGGTGTGGTGGTGGCCAAATTGGGCACGGCGGTGTGTCCGTTTGACGAGTTGGCGGCTGCGCTCGAAAAGGAATAACGGCGGTTTCAGACGGCCTTGAAAGGAGATGCTGTGCACCAACCCGGTTTGGAAAAATCAAACGCAGGCAGGCCGATGAAGCGTATCTTTATGATAATTCCGGGGCAGAGTTGGCATGGGTGCGGTATGCTGCCGGCGGTAAAGTTTATCTGCAAACCGATGCGCAGCCAGCATGGGTGCAGAAGCTGATACAAACATTAACGGCCGTCTGAAAGCCCGAGGCTTTTTCAGACGGCCTCCCGAAAGGAAAAATCATGACCATCATCGTAACCGGTGCCGCCGGCTTTATCGGCAGCAACATCATTCAGGCCTTAAACCGGCGCGGCATCACCGACATCGTTGCCGTGGATAATTTAAGCCGCGGCGAAAAATTCAAAAACCTGGCCGGGTGCGAAATCGCCCATTATCTCGACAAACACGAGTTTATCCGCCAAGTGCGCGAACACGCGCTGCCCTACGACAACATCGAAGCCGTGTTCCACGAGGGTGCCTGCTCCGACACCATGGAGCACGATGGGCACTATATGATGGACAACAACTATCAATACAGCCTCGATCTGCTCGATTGGTGCCAAGACGAACGCATTCCCTATCTTTATGCCTCCAGCGCGGCGGTGTATGGCAAAGGCGAGGTATTCCGCGAAGAGCGGGAGCTGGAAAAACCGCTCAATGTTTACGGCTATTCCAAATTCCAATTCGACCAGGTGGTGCGCCGCCGCCTGAAAGAAGGGCTGAGTGCGCAGGTGGCGGGCTTCCGCTATTTCAACGTTTACGGGCAGCACGAGCAGCACAAAGGCCGCATGGCATCGGTGGCCTTCCACCACTTCAACCAATACCGCGAAAACGGCTACGTTAATCTCTTCGGCGCATACGGCGGCTATGATAAAGGTGGGCAAACCCGCGATTTCGTGAGCGTGGAAGATGTGGTAAAAGTAAACCTGTTTTTCTTCGACCACCCCGAAAAATCAGGTATTTTCAACCTCGGCACCGGCCGCGGCCGCCCGTTTAACGAGTTGGCGGCCGCTACCGTCAATGCCTGCCGCCTGGCCGAAGGCAAAGCGGCGATGACGCTGGAAGAGCTGGTGAAAGAAGAGCTTATCCGCTATATCCCGTTTCCCGATGCGCTCAAAGGCAAATACCAGAGCTTCACCGAGGCCGATATTTCGCGTTTGCGCGAAGCGGGCTATGACGGCACTTTCTTCGATGTGGACGAAGGTGTCGGCCGCTATGTGGCGTGGATGCTGGAAAACCTGTAGCCGCGCCGCAAAACGGCACGGCGGAATACTTTACAGGCCTTCAAACGGCTTTCAGACGGCCTTTGGAGCCGAGTTGCAAATAATCGGGGAAAGTGCCGCTGTCGGCCGTCTGAAAGCGCAAAGCGGGCGGCGCGGTTTGTTTGATTATCCCTTCTCAGCAAAGGAAACCATCATGAGCAGATACGACTTTTCAACTGCCGATCTCATCGACACGGCACCGGACACGCCATCGTGCGAAACCCAGCTGCGCCATTTCGGCCGCCGCCACCGCTTCTGCGGCAGAATCCGCACCGTCAAATGCAGCCGCGACAACGGCTTGGTGAAACAGCTGATGAACACGCATTCAGACGGTGAAGTGTTGGTGGTAGACGGCGGCGGCGATTTATACAGCGCGCTGATGGGCGATATGGTTGCCGGCGCAGGTGCTGCAAACGGCTGGGCGGGCGCGGTGGTTTTCGGCGCGGTGCGCGACAGCGAAATACTTAACACGCTCGATTTCGGCGTGAAAGCGCTGGGCACCAATCCGCGCAAAAGCGGCAAAGAAGGCACGGGCGAAGTGGACGTTCCGGTCAGTTTCGGTGGCATAACCTTCACCCCCGGCCACTATCTCTACAGTGATTCAGACGGCATTTTGGTGTCGGAGCGGCCGTTGGGCTGAGTGCAGGCGGCGGCACGGCTGCCGCTTGGGTACATTTTCAATCGGGCAGATAATCAGGAGTAAAATATGCAGGTAACTTCACAATGGTTGGACGGCATGTGTTTTGTCGGCACCACCGGACACGGACACAGCGTGGTGATGGAAGGCGCGGCGGCAGAGGGGCAGGCCAAACGCGGCCCCAGCCCGATGGAAATGCTGCTGCTGGGCGTGGCGGGCTGTTCCAGCATCGATGTGGTGATGATTGCCCAAAAACAACGGCAGAACATCACCGACTGCCGGGCATCGGTAACAGCCAGGCGCGCAGACACCACGCCGCGCGTGTTTACCGAAATCCATATTCATTTCAAAGTGTTCGGCCGTGATCTCAAAGAAAGTGCCATTGCCAAAGCGGTGGAGATGTCGGCCGAAAAATACTGCTCCGCTTCGATTATGCTGGGCAAGGCGGCAACCGTAACACACAGTTTCGAATTGGTGCAGGCGTAAAGGTTTTGCCGGCAGAGGCCGTCTGAAAAAACGTTCGGACGGCCTTGAAATCCATCTGATGACGATGGAACAAAGAGACGAAATATGTTTGAAAGCAACAATATATTTGATGCCCCTGCCGCCTCCGATTCTGTGGAAGAGCGGCACGACTCCGAACTGTTCAGGGTATATGCCGGGATTCTCGACAGAATCACCGACCACCAGTTCCGCCCCGGACACAAACTGACCGAATCGGATTTGTGCCGGCAGATGGTGTGTTCGCGCGGCACCGTGCGTGGCGCACTCTCGCTGCTGGCACACGATAAAATCGTTGATTTGCAGCCCAACCGCGGTGCATTTGTGCATGTTCCCGATGCCAAAGAAATGCAGGACGTATTCAAAATGCGCATCGCGCTGGAAGAAACCGTTATCGGTATGCTGCTCGAGCAGCCCGATTTGGCCGGGCGCGCCCAACCGCTGTATGCCTTGATAGAGCGGGAAGAAGCTGCTTTCACCCGCGGCGACCGCGTAGCATGGAACCGCCTTTCCAATGCTTTTCACGTTGAATTGGCGCGGCTGCTTGACAACAGCGTGCTGCTTGACACCGTCAATGCCCTGTGTGCTCGTTCTTCGCTGATTATTGCTGTTTTCGACACCCCGAAAGACCGTTTGCGCCACACCTATTGCGAGCACCGCGAAATTCTCGATTTGCTGGTGGCGGGCAAAGGCAGCCGTGCCTGCAAAATGATGCGTAAGCACTTAGGGCAGTGTCAGGCGCGTCTGCTGCAAAAATTCGGCCTGGAAGGGGAATAAACGGCTGCCGGCCGTGTGGCGGGGGGGGGTATGCCGTGTGGTGAGGCTGATACGGAAACCTTATCCTGCCCGGGCGCGGTTGGCGATTCAGCCTGAAGTGTCTTTCAACAGCACAGGCCGTCTGAAAATGATCCAATATTGTTTGACGGCGGCAAATCTTCGTGTCTGTTTTTTGAATTTTGCCGAAACACCGGACAACCCCGCCTTACTCAGGTTTGTTCCGCGTATCTGTTAAAATCTGCCTTTTCGATTCCGACCTGCCAACCATGAATCTTGCCAAACGCTTGGATAATCTCCTGCCGCAAACCCAATGCCGCGAATGCGGTTATCAGGGCTGCCTGCCCTATGCGCAGGCGTTGGCCGAAGGCAGGGCCGAAATCAATCTGTGCGCGCCGGGCGGTGAGGCAGTGATGCTGGATATCGCCGGCCTGCTCGGCAGAATGCCGGCACGGCCTGTGAAAACTCAACAAAAGGCTTTGGCGTGGATAGATGAAACGGTGTGTATCGGCTGCACGGCCTGCATCAGGGCCTGCCCGGTCGATGCCATTATGGGCGCATCCAAGCAGATGCACACGGTTATCCGCAACGAATGCACGGGTTGCCGATTGTGCGTGGCGCCGTGCCCGGTAGACTGCATTCATATGCAGCCGGTAGAGGCAGATTTTCTGCCGTTGGCGCGGGCAGATGCGCATGGCTGCGAACCGCGCAAGGCCGCCGCAGAATATGCCCGCGTCCGTTTTAACCGGCACGAAGCGCGCCGGGCAAGGAATTTGCAGGAGAAAAAAGCCCGTTTGACCGAATGTGAAGCCGCTGTGAAAGCCAAAGTGCGAGATGGGGCGGCAGCGTTGCATACCGCAACTGCCCCGTTTAATCCCGCCGATTTGATTGCGCAGGCAATGGCGCGTGCGCAGGCGCAACAAGCGCAGCGGGCGGTGTCGGCCAATAGGGCAGCCTATCAGGCGCAACAGTTGGAAGAAGCCAAGGAGCGTGCGGCCTACCGCCGTGCGCAGCGCGATTTACAATACGGAACAGCAGATGAAAAAGCAGCGGCATTGGTGTTTCTGCAGCAATATAAGGCCGGGCAGGAAGCCAAACAGACCAAGCGCGGAGCAACGTGAAAAATAAAGTCTGCTGTGTAGAATACGTGCAAACAAAGCCTGTGCGCGGCAGCGGTGATGAATGCCCGCGCTGGCAAGGCGGATATGGCTGTTGTTGCTGCAGTTTGCGGCAAGGTTTTCTTCCCAACCGGAGGCATACATAACCGGCTGATTTTAAAATAAGAGAAGGCGGCAGGCTGTGGATAGTACCAATACGCAACCGGGCAAATACTGTTATGGTTTTTAAAGCCGGCTGTCAGCGGCAGGGCTTTTGAGAAATGGTAATAACCTGGCAAAACAGGCTGCGCACCCGGCCAAAATACCCTCAATGCCGTCTGAAAGGCTTTTAATATCGTTTTTAGCTTCGCAAGGCCGCCGGCTACTCCGCACGGGTGGGAATCCAGATGAAAATAGAAATATCGATTAAAAAATGCCATGATACCGAAAGCTTGGATTCCCCTCTGCGCGGGAGCGCAGTAAACAAACTTCTTGTTTTTGAATTTTGCAAAGATTTCAGGCCGTCTGAAAGTTTCAGACGGCCTGTTTTAAAATGCCTGCTGCTTAATGGTGGTGTCCGTGTTCGCCGTGTACATGACCGTGGGCAATTTCTTCTTCGCTGGCATCGCGCACGCTGTCGATCGTGGCTTTGAAACGGATTTTCATGCCGGCCAGCGGGTGGTTGCCGTCAACCACGGCTTTGCCGTCTGCCACATCGGTTACGCGGTAAACCCATACATCGCCGGTTTCGGGGTCATCGGCTTCGAACATCATGCCGACTTCCACTTCAACGGGGAATACGTCTGCATCTTCGATGCGCACCAACTCCGGGTCTTGTTCGCCGAAAGCATCATCGGGCTGCAGGATGATATCGACCACATCCCCCGCTTCTTTGCCGTGCAGCGCTTCTTCTACCAACGGGAAAATCCCATCGTAGCCGCCGTGCAGGTAAGCGATGGGTTGTTCGGTTTTGTCGAGTAACTGGTCGTTGGCGTCAAACATTTCGTAATGCAGGGTAACAACTGAATTTTTTTGGATGACCATGCTTAAAGATCCTTGTTTGTTTTGGAAATTCGGTTTCTTCGGTGAAGGATTTTCAATTATAACACACTTACGGCGGCGGCCCGGTTTACACTTAGTCCGGCAAAATCAAGCTGTATCTGTCAAAAATTATGCAAATGTTGTACTTTTGCTACTTTTTGCATTATTGTGGCAAATAATGCTTAAATAACCAATAAAATAGTTTTATTCGTTATTGAATGTTTAAAAATTTGAAATTTCAATGCAAACTTTAATTTTATTACAAAAATAAATCAGAAATTTGCAATTTATATTGAACTTATTTTGGTTTGGGCATGACTAAGTTACCATATTCATGGTTCGCTGGGTTGCGGTTGCATTGCGCCAGCCTGTCAGGTCGGGCATAATGCCGAAATTCAGCAATGAATTCTTTTTTCATATGAGACTGGGTTTTGCCTGTGTCAATTTGTTTAAATCGATTTAAAAGGTATTGAAAATGAAAAAATCTTTGTTAGCCGCTGCTCTGATGTCTTTGTTCTTGGCTGCCTGCGGCCAGCAGGCTGCGGCTCCCGATGCTGCTTCTGCTGCCAGCGAGGCTGTTGATGCTGCGGCTTCTGCCGTAGATGCTGCTGCTTCTGAGGTTTCTGCTGCCGCTTCTGAAGTTTCTGAAGCTGCTTCTGCTGCCGAAGCTGCCGCTGAGGCTGCTACTGATGCCGCCGCTTCTGCTGCTGAAACCGCCGCCGATGCTGCTGCTTCTGCCGCTGATGCCGCCGCTTCTGCTGCACAGTAAGTATTTTCTGCAATGATGCGGCAAAAAGCAGAATACACTGTATTCTGCTTTTTGTTTTGGGCAGATGTTTTGCCTGCCAAACTTTTTGAAGCGGTTTCAAAAAGTTTTTCTGTTTTTCAGACGGCCTGAATATGAGTTCACATATCAAAGCGGCACTGCGGCAATTTTTAAATGCAGACGAAATAATAGAAAGCGCACCGCAATGGCTCACCGACCAGCGTTGCCGCTATAGCGGCAGAGCCGATGCTTTGGTGCAGCCTAAAAGCATAAACGCCGTGCAGCAGCTGATGCGGTTTTGCTTTCAAAACAAGATTCCGGTAACGCCGCAGGGCGGCAACACGGGGTTATGCGGTGCTGCCGTGCCCGATGGCGGCGTGCTTTTAAACCTTTCCAAACTCAACCGCATCCGCAGCATCAACTTGGCCGATAACGCCATCACAGTGGACGCTGGCATAGTGCTGCAAGCGGTACAGCAAGCGGCGGCGGCGGCGGGGCGGCTGTTTCCGCTGAGTTTGGCCAGTGAGGGATCGTGCCAAATCGGCGGTAATATTGCCTGCAATGCGGGCGGATTAAATGTGTTGCGCTACGGAACCATGCGCGATTTGGTATTGGGATTGGAAGTGGTGTTGCCAAACGGAGAGTTGGTGCAGCATTTGCATCCGTTGCATAAAAATACCACCGGCTATGATTTGCGGCATTTGTTTATCGGCAGCGAGGGCACATTGGGTGTGGTAACGGGGGCGGTGCTGAAACTGTTTGCGTTGCCGAAAACCGTTGAAACCGTGTGGGTAGGCGTGGATTCGATAGAGCAAGCGGTGGCGTTGCTCACGTTGGTGCAGGGTGTTTTTGCCGAACGGTTGTGCAGTTTCGAACTGGCCGGCCGTTTTGCCTTGGCGTTGTCGTCCGATTTCAGCCGTATCGGCAAGCCGGTAGACGCATCGTGGCATATTTTGCTGGAGTTGGCCGATTCGATGGAAAGCGGCAGTTTGGGCGAAGAGCTGGCAGAGCTTTTGCTGGCACACGGTTTTGGCAATGCTGTAGCGGCGCAGTCCGAAACCGAGCGCCGGGTCTTGTGGACGCTTCGGGAAAATATTTCGGCAGCGCAGCGCAATTTGGGTGCGAGCATCAAACACGACATCGCCGTGCCGATTGCGCGGGCGGCAGAGTTTGTGGCCGGTTGTGAAAGTGCGCTTCAGACGGCTTTCCCGGGCATCAAGATTGTGGTATTCGGCCATTTGGGCGACGGCAGCCTGCATTACAATACCTTCCTGCCCGGCGTGTCGGACAACGGTGTGTATGAATATGAAGACGCGGTGAATACTGTGGTGTATGAAAACGTGCTGGCCTGCGGCGGCACGGTGGCGGCGGAGCACGGTATCGGTATGGTGAAAAAACAATGGCTGCCGAGCGTGCGCAGCGCGGCGGAAATCGCGCTGATGCGGGCGGTGAAAGCGGAGCTTGATCCGCACAATATTATGAATCCGGGGAAACTGTTGCCGTAATTTTGTTTCAGACGGCCTGATACTTTTGCAAGATTCATTTGGGCCGTCTGAAAGATTCCGCTACCGCCATTCCCGCGCTGGCAGGACGCCGGCCTTAAAACCATCAATTACTTTATTTCAATAACTGACAAACAACGACCGGATTCCCGCCTGCGCGGGAATGACAAGGGTATTTTGCAAAAGCCCCGGCCTGGACGGCAGAGGCTTTTGCTGTTAGATAGTTTTAACAAGGGGTTTTTGGCGTGGGGGAAGGCTGTCGGCACATCGATATAGAGTGCGGCTAAGCCGTGCAGACGAGGCTGTATGTTGTCGTGTTGCAGAATTCGCTGCCGCCCTGGGGGCTGTTTTGATACGGGTCGGGGTTGTTAGAGAATTGTAATTAATAAAGTGTGGGTATAATCCTAGGCGGCAGGCAGATTGGCACCCGCCGTTTTATCGGAATAGGGCGCTCCTTCGTTTTCGGCAGCAGGCAGCAAGCCGCAGACAGGGTAAGACAACATGGGGTCGGCTCCGTTGCCGCTTCAGCAGAGCAGCCTTGCCAAACCGTTCTCTTTGCTTTTTGGGCTGAGACTCAGCAATACCGCAACAGAAATCAAGCGGGCTCACTATAATGGTATGGCGGTGAAAGATTCAGTTGTCTTGGCCGACCATGCAACAGGCCGTCTGAAAAAGTGTTCAGACGGCCTGTTTTCGGCAAAATCAAATAATTTTACGCCTGTTTGAAAGAAGATAATAGTGCTCTGGAAGAGGCCGGGTTTGACTACATTTTATTACCTGATTTATATCAAAAAGTAATTTTATTTCAACTAAATCGTAACGCGGCTGCTGCAAATAAGTGCTATGCTTCAACTGTTCAGATACCGTATTCTTTTTCTTATCGTTTGAAAAATAAGGAGTTTTAAAATGACTTCCACCGCACAGGAACGCCCCGCTGCTTGGGCCGGTTTTAAAGCCGGCGAGTGGGAAAACAGTATTAATGTACGTGATTTTATTCAAAAAAACTACACGCCTTATGAAGGTAATGCCGATTTTTTAGCACCCGCCACCGAAGCCACCACCAAATTGTGGGCAGAAGTGATGGAGGGTATCAAGGTGGAAAACCGTACCCATGAGCCTTACAAAATCGATGCCCAAGTGGTTTCCGGCATCACCAGCCACCAGCCGGGCTATATTGATAAAGCGTTGGAAACCGTGGTGGGTTTGCAAACCGATGAGCCGTTAAAGCGCTCTATCATGCCTTTCGGCGGTTTGAAAATGGTGCAGGATTCCTGCAATATTTACCGCGTGGAGCTTAATCCTGCGGTAACCGAAGTTTTCACCAAATACCGCAAAACACACAATCAGGGTGTGTTTGACGTTTATACCCCCGATATCCGCCGCTGCCGCAAATCAGGCGTGCTGACCGGCCTGCCCGATGCTTACGGCCGGGGCCGCATCATCGGCGATTACCGCCGCGTGGCATTGTATGGCATCGACCGCTTGATGACCGACAAAGTAGCGCAGTTCGATTCGCTGCAACCCGATTTGGAAGCCGGTAAAAATTTGGAAGAAGTTATCCGCCGCCGCGAAGAAATCAATGACCAATATAAAGCCTTGGGTCAAATGAAAGAAATGGCCGCCGGCTACGGCTTCGATATTTCCGGCCCCGCTAAAAACGCCCGTGAAGCCGTGCAGTGGACGTATTTTGCCTACCTGGCTGCGGTGAAATCGCAAAACGGCGCCGCCATGTCGTTCGGCCGTGTGGCAACTTTTTTGGATATCTTCATCGAACGCGACCTGCAAAACGGCACATTAACCGAAGTCGAAGCGCAGGAATTGATCGATCATTTGGTGATGAAACTGCGCATGGTGCGCTTTTTGCGCACGCCCGAATACGACCAATTGTTTTCCGGCGACCCGATTTGGGCCACCGAATCCATCGGCGGTATGGGCTTGGACGGCCGCACGCTGGTAACCAAAAACAGCTTCCGTTTCCTGCACACCCTGTATAACATGGGCCCCTCGCCCGAGCCGAACATTACTGTGTTGTGGTCGGAACAGCTGCCCGAGGGCTTCAAGCATTTCTGCGCCAAAGTATCCATCGACACTTCGTCTATCCAATACGAAAACGATGATTTGATGCGCCCCGATTTCAACAGCGATGATTATGCGATTGCCTGCTGCGTGAGCCCGATGGTGGTCGGCAAGCATATGCAGTTTTTCGGTGCACGCGCCAATTTGGCCAAAACCCTGCTATACGCAATCAACGGCGGTGTGGACGAAAAATCTAAAGAGCAGGTCGGCCCCAAAACAGAGCCGATTCTAGATGAAGTGCTGGATTTCGACACTGTGATGACGAGAATGGACAGCTTTATGGATTGGCTGGCCACGCAATATGTTACCGCGCTGAACATCATCCACTACATGCACGACAAATACTCGTATGAAGCCGCGCTGATGGCACTGCACGACCGCGATATCAAACGCACCATGGCCTGCGGTATTGCCGGTTTGTCGGTAGCTGCCGACTCGCTTTCCGCCATTAAATACGCCAAAGTCAAACCCGTGCGCGATGAAAACAACATTGCTGTCGATTTTGAAATCGAAGGCGAATACCCGCAGTTCGGCAACAACGATGACCGTGTCGATGACATTGCCTGCGATTTGGTGGAACGCTTCATGCGCAAAGTGGCCACCCACCCGATGTACCGCAACGCGATTCCGACCCAATCCGTGCTCACCATCACTTCCAATGTGGTTTACGGCAAAAAAACCGGCAACACGCCCGACGGCCGCCGCGCAGGAGCACCTTTCGGTCCCGGCGCCAATCCCATGCACGGCCGCGATGTGAACGGCGCGGTGGCTTCGCTCAGCTCGGTAGCCAAACTGCCGTTCGAGTTCGCCAAAGACGGTATTTCCTATACCTTCTCGATTGTGCCGGGCGCATTGGGTAAAGACGAGCAATCCCGCGAACGCAACCTTGCAGGCCTGATGGACGGTTATTTCCACCACGAAGCAGGAGAGGTAGAAGGCGGCCAACACCTGAACGTGAACGTACTCAACCGCGAAACCCTGCTGGATGCGATGGAGCATCCGGAAAAATACCCGCAGCTCACCATCCGCGTATCGGGCTACGCCGTGCGCTTCAACTCGCTGACCCGCGAGCAGCAGCAAGACGTGATTACCCGCACTTTCACCACCAATATGTAGTTCTTTGCGGGCTTGTGAACGCCATGCCGGGTGATTTTACCCGGCATTTTTTCAGACGGCCTTAATTTTCAGCAAAGGCCGTCTGAAAGCATTAATCAAAGCAGAACAGATGTTTATAAAACATGGCGGCGGGCGGCAGATTGCCGTTATGCCCAAACCGGTGCAAACTGCATTTTTGCGTACACACCGCTTCGCCCTGTAGGCAGAAGCTTTCTGCTGCAATATCAGCAACATTCAGAATAAATGAAAAAAGGCAACACCATGCAAACCTACACCATCAAACCCGACAACGAACAGCGCGAAGGCCGCAGGGGCTATCATGGCACCGCCATCGTGCATTCCATCGAATCCTGCGGCACGGTGGACGGGCCGGGTTTGCGGTTTGTGCTGTTTCTGCAGGGCTGCCTGATGCGCTGCCTGTATTGCCACAACCGCGACACTTGGGAGATGCACACCGACAAATCGCAAGAGCTCACGGTGGAGCAGGTGATGAAGCAGGTGTTGTCATACCGCCACTACCTCAAAGCCACCGGCGGCGGCATAACCGCAACCGGCGGCGAACCGCTGCTGCAATACGAATTTCTGCGCGACTGGTTTACCGCCTGCCGCCAACACGATATCCACACTTGTCTCGACACCAACGGCTATGCCCTGCATTACGATGAAATTCTCGATGACTTGCTCGACCACACCAATCTGGTGATGCTCGATTTGAAACAGATGGATCCTGAAATCCACAAAGTGCTGGTGGGCATTCCCAACACCAAAACCCTCAACTTCGCCCGCTATCTGGCCGAGCGCGGTCAACCCACACGCGTGCGCTACGTTATCGTGCCGGGCTACACCGATGACGAATGTTCGGCCAACCTGCTCGGCGAATTTATCGGCGGCATGGAAAACGTGGAAACCGTGGAGCTTCTGCCGTATCACGAACTGGGCGCGCACAAATGGGCGCTGTGCGGAGACGAATACCAACTCAAAGGCGTACGCCCGCCGCCCAAAGAAACCGTGTTGCGGATTAAAGAAATTCTAGAAGGCTACGGTAAAAATATTATCCTGTGAGCCTTGAAAACGTTCCAGGCCGTCTGAAACCAGGCCGTCTGAAAAGTGCAGCATTTTCAAAACTTCTTGAGGCTTTTTTCGTTTCAGAGGCACCGTTTGGAAATGTCCGCACTCAGAAAC
Source organism: Neisseria sp. 19428wB4_WF04 (assembly GCF_015235335.1). NCBI lineage: Bacteria > Pseudomonadati > Pseudomonadota > Betaproteobacteria > Neisseriales > Neisseriaceae > Neisseria > Neisseria sp. 19428wB4_WF04. The sequence continues at coordinate 1,778 of NZ_JADGLG010000048.1, read as the reverse complement.
AGAAAACGGAATCGGAGTTTTCACGCCATAAACATATAGCGGAACGGGTGTGGTTTGGGCATTCCGACATATGAAATCATTGATATAAAATTTTATAATTTCTTAAATTAAGAAATTTAAATTTTCATAAAAATAAAAATTATAGATTTACACAATAAAATAGCCGGAAAGTGGATTTTTGGCTTGCCATATCCCGCATAAGCCGCTAAGCTCTCCAGCCTGATTCATCTGCATAGAAAAGAACCATCATGACCCTGCAGCACCGCCAAACAGACGATGTAAAAATCAAAGAAATCAAAGAACTGCTGCCGCCGATTGCCCATCTGTATGACCTGCCTATCAGTGAAGCTGCTTCTGATTTGGTTTACCGAACCCGCCGGGAAGTAGCCGGGTTGGTTCACGGCAAAGACAACCGCCTGCTGGTAGTAATCGGCCCCTGTTCTATCCACGACCCGGGCGCTGCGCTCGAATATGCCGCGCGGCTGCTGCCGCTGCGCAAAAAATACGAAAAAGAGCTGCTGGTTGTGATGCGCGTTTATTTTGAGAAACCGCGCACCACCGTAGGTTGGAAAGGCTTGATCAACGACCCCCATTTGGACGGCTCATTCGATATCAATTTCGGCCTGAGGCAGGCGCGCAAACTGCTGCTTGCGTTGAACGATATGGGTATGCCGGCATCTACCGAGTTTCTCGATATGATTACACCGCAATATTATGCCGACCTGATTTCATGGGGTGCCATCGGTGCGCGCACCACCGAAAGCCAAGTCCACCGCGAATTGGCCAGCGGCTTGTCGTGCCCTGTCGGCTTTAAAAACGGCACCGATGGTAATCTGAAAATCGCCATCGATGCCATTGGCGCGGCTTCCCATCCGCACCATTTTCTCTCGGTTACCAAAACCGGCCATTCCGCGATTGTACACACCGCAGGCAATCCCGACTGCCATGTGATTCTGCGCGGCGGCAAAGAGCCGAATTACAGTGCCGAGCATGTGAAAGACGCGGCTGCCCGGCTCGAGCAGGCCGGAGTGCCGCCCAAACTGATGGTAGATTTCAGCCATGCCAACAGCTGCAAAGACTATAAACGCCAAATGGCCGTGGCCGAAGATGTGGCACAGCAAATCTGCAACGGTGAAAACAATATTATGGGCGTGATGGTGGAAAGCCATTTGGTGGAAGGCCGCCAAGACAAACCGGAAACCTACGGTCAAAGCATCACCGATGCCTGCATCGGTTGGGATACAACCGAAGCGTTATTGACATTGCTGGCCGAAGCCAACCGCAGCCGCGTGTAAATACCGTTTGGCTGGAAAATAGAGTTTTTTGAATCCAAAAATACAGATATAACTAATTGTTATTAAATAATAATTTATTCATGGATTGCCGTCGTATACAGCTTTTTTAATAGCCTTTAGGCACAAATCAGGCACACACTCAAAAACGAAAACTTAAGCCTGCCTTTTGCTATTGGGCATGTTTAATTTTTCGTTTTTTCTTTTTGGGAAAAGCAAACAGCATCTTTGAACAAGGGGCTGTACTAGATAACTAGGGAAATTTAACTTCAGGTTAGAATAATCCCTATGAGAAAAAGTCGTTTAAGTCAGTACAAGCAAAACAAACTGATTGAACTATTTGTTGCAGGTGTTACCGCCCGCACAGCGGCGCAATTAGTTAGCGTCAATAAAAATACCGCTGCCTATTACTTCCACCGTTTGCGCTTACTTATCTATCACAACAGCCCGCATCTGGAAATGCTTGATGGTGAAGAGAAGTTGATG
>NZ_JADGLG010000047.1:0-19089 GCF_015235335.1 Neisseria sp. 19428wB4_WF04 | reverse complement strand
GTTTGCCGACCGACACAACCATATCAACGGCATTGAGAATTTTTGGAATCAGGCGAAACGTGTCTTGCGCAAATACAACGGAATCGACCGAAAATCTTTTCCTCTGTTCTTGAAAGAATGTGAGTTTCGTTTTAACTTCGGGACACCAAAGCAGCAGTTAAAAACTTTGCGGCTTTGGTGTGGTGTTTAGGGCTAATCTACTTCAGCCCCTTTGTTAAACCACCCAAGCGGCCGGCTGTCTGTAGTGCCTGCGGTTTGATGCCGGGTATCGAGAATAAAGCGAATCTGCTATGGCGTAGAATATGTGCTTCAGACGGCCTGATTGGGGTTCCGTCAAGTGCCGCCGGCCGGTTGTTTTGCAGCTAAATTGCTTTTGAAACAAAAAGACAGCTAAAACAAGTTTGGTTATAAGGGGCGGAACATTTTCTATGGCTGCCACGGTTTGGGCAGAAGCTCCGGCTCTTATAGGCCGTCTGAAACCGCAGCAGTAAGTTTCAAGTTGTTTTTGATTGTTTGAAATCGGGCGGTTTCCGGTATCGACATAGCGAACCCACTTGCGAATCATAACAGCGTTGGTTTGCTTGGCACCCGCTGCGGTTTGCTGTTTTATATTTATTTGGGCGGATTGGCTTTATCGGCCCGTCTGAAAGGTTTTTCAGACGGCCTGTAGTTTCCCGATACCGGACAGCAGGCACTACAGACAGCCGGCCGCTTGGATGGTTTAACAAAAGCGCTCTCTCACGCTCGGGGTGCGGGGCTGCAGCAAAAATAAAGCGGGCTCCGCTATAGCACGGCGGCTGCCTGATCTTCCTGAAGCATCGCGCCGCCTGTTTGTGCCGATACGGCATAACTTTGGTCGGCGGTATTGGCCGGTGCGGTTTCGGATGTGTCGATACCCAGTTTGCCCAAATTTACCGGTCGGGCAGTGTCTAACAATTCGGTGCCGCCGGTTTGCGGTGTGTTTGCGCTGCGTATGGCTGCATTGGTATGGACAACGATGTTTTCGGTGGCGGCCCGGCTGATGGTGGTGGTGCCTATATCTGCAAAGGCACTTTCATCGGACTCGGCTTCAATGGGAAATGCCCTGGCTGACAGGGTTACTTTTTTGAGGGCTGCGATTGATGCGGGGGTAGCGCCGTTGTTGCCCGCTATACCGGCTGCTTCGCTGTGAATATTGGAAATAACGCGCAAGGTGTTGATTTGCTCTGTTTTCAGCCAGTCGCCGTTTTCAAAGGCTTTGGATGAGTCGGTATCGAAAGTATTGTCTGCAATGGTGAGCTTGCCTTTATAGCTCTTGCTGGTGCCGGTTGCACGGATAACCGGTTGTGAGGGCTGCCCGCCGCTTACGTTGAATGCGTTATTGGTTACTGACACGGTGGCGGCGTTGCTTTCAATGGTTACGGCTTTGGTGGCGCCTTCGGTTTGATCTATTTTCAGGGTGTTGTTGTTAACGACAACGCTGCCGTTGAGGCGGTCGGTATTCTGTTTTTCCTCGATATAAATCGGTGCGGCAGTTGTTTTTTTTACCGACATGTTATTGCCGATAATGCGGATATTTCCGCTTCCGGGACCGGCTTCCACGGCTGCGGTATGGGAGTTGTCTGATTTGCCGAATATGCTGATGAGGTTGTCGGCCGAAGAGCCGGCTAGTTTGTTATTGGAAATATTTAATGTGTAGCTGACATCTTTTTCATTGTTGCGGGCCTCGATGGCGCGGGTGATGCCCAAGCCGTCAGTGAGGTTGTTAATGGTATTGTTGCTGATGTTGAACACACCGGCTTTGGGGTTGATGAATTTTTGCCAGTCTTGGCCTTTGTTTTCTAATTTGATGCCCCGGTAGCCGATATAGTCGCTGCCGGCATTGGGAATACCGGTGTTGTCGTCTCTGGTGAGGCGGAAAGAAGGGTCTTGTGTGATGGTGTTGTTTTGGATGGTAACTTTATCCATGCTGAACTGACGGTTTTCTACGGAGATGCCATACATACGGTCGCCGTTTAATGTGTTGTTTTTGATAACGATATTATTGCCGTCGTGTGAATCTATGCCTTTGCGGTAGTTGTGGTTGGTGGTGTTGCCGGTGATGGTGGCCCTGTTGTTGTAGCTGCCGGCCATCAGTGAAATACCGTAGCCTGTGCCGCCGTCTTTTTCATGGCCGTTCCATGCAAAGGTGTTGTTTTCAGCGGTGAAATTTTTTTGAAATGCTACCATCACGCCGGAAACGCGGTTGTGGTGCAGGTTGCTGTCGATAATTTTATTATTGTCGCCGGTGGGCAGTTGCGCAGCAGTGATTTTGCCGTTTGTCAGGTTGTCTTTTGCACCGCTGGATATGGCGCTGGTCGAGGTAAACAATACGCCGGCACGGTTGGCACCGGATACTTCTACTCTGCTGATCAGGGTATGGTCGGCATCGTTGACGACAATGCCGCTGATTTTGCCGAAGTAGCTTTGTCCGGTGCGGTAAAAATCGGTGGCGGCAGTGTGTTTGTATTGCACGGAAAGGTCGGAAACAAATTTACCGTTTTGCCCGTTAATCCAAATGCCGGCTTTTTCCGGTTCGGTAGCATTGCTGTTGGGATTATGCACGCCGGTTTGTTTGTGTGTGAACAGGATTTTGGTTTTACCCATGCCGTCGCCGAAAATGCCGGTTACGTTTCTTGTGGCAGCGTTGATTTCGATGGCTCCGCTGATGGTGATGGTGCCGGTTAAATATAGTGCCGCTTTTTCTTTGTGGGCGGCGGCCAATGCGGCTTTAACCGCATCGTTATAGGTGTTGGTTGCGGTTTTGAAGTGGCGGATATCAATGTATTTTCCATGCTTCGCGTGTGTTCGCACAACATAATTTGCCATAAATGGTTATCTCCTGATTAAATAGGTGATTGATGCCAAAGGTATATTAAAGCGGGAAAGTATATGGGGTTTTCACACGCTGAAAAAGGGGGCGTTCGGCATGGTTGCCGGCAACACCGGCTTTTGTAATATTTATTTTGATATTTTTAACAAAATTAACCTGCAAAAATAGAGAAGATTTTTTTGTTTTTCTAAAAATTTTAAGCAATAGCTTAACGGCATATCAAAATATGCCTCATGGTTGGTAAAGTTGTTGCGGTTGTCGGTCTGAATGTTATTTTTAGTTAAATTTTTATTTTTAAAACGCACGTCCAATATGATTCGGAATTTCTATTTAGAATAGGCCGCATCCGATCGGAGAGGCCGTCTGAAAGCTTTCTTGCGATGATGCCGACTAAGCCGGAACGTATCCTGATTATCAAATTGCGCCACCACGGCGATGTGTTATTAACCACGCCGGTGGCCGACCGCATCAAACAGGCTTATCCCGATTGCGCCATCGATATGCTGGTGTATCGGGAAACCGCCGATATTTTGCGCGACAACCGCCAAATCAACCGTATTCTCACCATCGACCGGCAATGGAAGAAGCTGGGTTTGCGCCAACGGCTGGCATGTGAGCGGGCGTTGTGGGGCAGCTTGAAAGCACAGCGTTATGATTGGGTGTTCAATCTTTCCGACCAATGGCGTGCGGCAGCAGTGGCCAAGTTGTGCGGCAAACGCAGCGGCAGTTTGCGCTACAGCAAGCGCGACAATGTGTTATGGCGGTTTTGCCACAGCGTGTTGAGCGAAGATTTAAAACACGAACACCATATTGTCGAACACCATCTTGCCGTGCTCCGTCCGTTGCAGCTGGCCGGCGGCTATTGCCCGCGTGTGCGTATGGAAATTGCTCCCGACACGCGCCGCAGTTTGCAGGGCAAGCTGCAGAACCGGGGCTGGCAGGGCGAACCTTATGTGTTGGCGCACCCGGGGTCGCGCTGGGCGTTTAAGTGCTGGGAAAACGATAAAACCGCCCAATTGCTGCAACGTTTGCTCGAGAGCGGCCGCCATTTGGTGCTGACTGCTGCGCCCGACAGCGGCGAGCAGGCTATGCTGGCAGACATCGCCGGCCGTCTGAAAGCACCAAAGGGCATGCATATATGGATTTTGTCGGGCTGCCTGAATCTGCGCGAGCTGGCGGCGGCAATCGATGGTGCCGGGCTGTTTATCGGTGTGGATTCGGTGCCCATGCACATGGCGGCCGCGTTGGACAAGCCCCAGGTGGCGCTGTTCGGCCCGAGCTGGGTGAGCCGTTGGCGGCCTTATTCGGCGCGTGCCGAAGTGGTGTGGGCGGGCGATTTCGGCAGCTTGCCCCACCCCGACAGCATTAACAGCAATGATACCGCCCGCCTGCTGTGCGCGATTCCGGTTGATGCCGTGTGGCAGGCGGTGCAGAAACAGTTGGCAGGGTGAGATGCCGGCAGAGACCGCCCGGGCAGGGGGGGGGCGGCAAAAATATTTTCAGGCCGTCTGAAGCCGTTTCAGACGGCCTGTGTCATTGCCCGAACCCTTGTAACCAAAACCGCGCCAAACTTGCAAACATTGGTTTTGGGCGATAACTGCCTTTTTCAAAATGATGCAGGCGGGGCATTGCAAAAATACTCTCAGGCCGTCTGAAAGGCCGGCAATGAGTATTTCCACAATACTGTGATTCCCGCGCAGGTGGGGGGGATGGAAACTTGAAGTGTCGGTTAAAAAGTGCCCACATGCCGAACATTTGGATTTCCGTTTATGCGGAAATGGCGGCAAATAAACTTCTTGCGGTGTTTTGCATTTTACAAAGATTTCAGGTGGAGAAACCCTGGCCTTTACAATCTTTCAGGCCGTCTGAAAGCCGTTGCAGACGGCCTGAGGTATCGGGAAAAGCCGTGCTACCGGTATTTTTGCTGCCCGGCGGCTTCTGCCAAAACGGTGCTTGGGCGGTTGTTGCGTATGCCCCGGCACCGCACGGCTTGGCGGTGCATTCCGGTATTTGCGGCAACTTTCAAAAAATCAAAACAGGTATTCGGGCGGAAAACGGGCAGCATAAGCAACGTTGCGGTTTGCTGCATTTCAGGCCGTCTGAAAACAAAAAACCTGTTTGGGCATATCAAACAGGTTTCGGCATAACGGCGCGGCAGGGTCAGTCTGCGCGGAAAGTGTCGTGGCAGGCTTTGCAGCTTCGGCCTACCTCGCCGAACGGTTTTTTGACATCATCCAGTTTGCCGGAAGCGGCGGCGGTTTTCAACGCAGCAGCGGCAGTGGTGAATGTTTCAACGGCCTGTTTGAATTCATCGGGTTTGCTCCACACTTCGGGTTTGGCTTCCGATTCTTCGTTGGCACTTTCGGGGGTGTAGTGCTCCCACGGTTTGTCGGCATTGGTGGCGAGGCTGTCGGCTGCGGCCTGGAAGGCGGCGGCATCATACGGGGTTTCGCCTTTTACCATTTTGCCCATGGTGCCGACATCTTCTTTAAATGATTTCATCAGCTTTTCGCGCTCTTTCACAGCTTCTTCGGGGCCGGATGCGGAGCCGGAAGCGGCTGCCTGGGCTGTTTCGGGTGCCGGTGCGGCGGGAGCGGCGCTGCTGTTTTGTCCGCCGCAGGCGGCCAACAGGGAAAGGGCGGCGAGGGTGCCGAGGGTAAGCACGGTTTTTTTCATGGTTGTGTCCTTGGAGTAGTTTATGGTTATTACGGCCTTGCGGCCGCTGTTTTGCGGATAGGGTAAACCCGCTTCATTTCCGTTGCGGCGGCGCGCTTTGCCTACTGCTTGCTGCTGCCCGATACCGAAAATGAAGCACGCCCGCTGTGGCGGATGCACGGGTTTCGGTGTCGGAAAAGCTGGTTCATTATACGGCAGGCCGTCTGAAAGTTTGACCGGTTTTATTCAGGCGGCCGAATCGGCATCTTAAACATGATATTGCCTGCCAAAAAGCATTCAATTGCGTATAATCGCGTATATTTACAGATGTTTACATCAAAACAGTGAAAGGTTTGACCTATGAAAGAGCAAACGGTAAACGGCTGTCTGCATTGGCGCGGGCGGTTGCGGGCGATGGGCCCGGGCATCATGATGGCTTCGGCGGCGGTGGGCGGCTCGCACATTATCGCCTCCACCCAAGCCGGCGCACTCTACGGTTGGCAGCTGGCGTTGATTATTGTGCTGGCCAATCTGTTTAAATACCCGTTTTTCCGTTTCGGCCCGCAATACACGCTCGAAACGGGCAAGAGCCTGCTCGAAGGTTATGCCGAAAAAAGCCGCGTGTATTTATGGGTGTTTTTTGTGCTGAACCTGTGTGCCACGGTGATTAACACGGCAGCGGTGAGTATGTTGTGTGCCGCGATTCTGAGCTTTGTGCTGCCGGGCGAATGGTCGATGAACGCACTTTCGGCTGCGGTGTTGGCCTCTGCCGTGCTGCTGTTGCTGGTGGGGCCTTACCGCACGGTGGACGGTATGTCGAAAATCATTATGGTCAGCCTTACCCTCACTACGGTGGCGGCGGTGGCGGTGGCCGCCGGCAAAGGTGCGCAGATGCAGCCGGGCTTTATCGAGCCCAGCCCGTGGAATCTCGGCGCGCTGGCGTTTATCGTGGCACTGATGGGTTGGATGCCGGCACCGATCGAGATTTCGGCCATCAACTCGATGTGGGTATCCGCCAAGCGCAAGCTGGAAAAAGTAAGCTATGAAGACGGCCTGTTCGATTTCAACGTGGGCTACATCAGCACCGCCGTTTTGGCGGTGGTGTTTCTCGCTTTGGGCGCGCTGGTGCAATACGGCACGGGAACCGAAGTGAAAATGGCAGGCGGAGCCTATATCGGCCAATTGATTGATATGTATGCGCAAACCATCGGCGAATGGTCGCGCTGGCTGGTGGCGTTTATTGCGTTTGCCTGTATGTACGGCACCACGATTACGGTGATTGACGGCTATTCGCGCACCAATATGGAATCGCTGCGGCTGATTTTGCGCCATCCGCAAAGAGAGCGCAGCAACCGCATCTTGGCCGTGTGGATTATTTTTGCCGCCGCTTCCGGCTTGTGTGTGATGCTGTTTTTCAAAGGCGCGGTATTGGCGATGCTGAAGTTTGCAATGATTGCTTCGTTTGTGAGCACGCCGGTTTTTGCTTATTTAAACCTGGCACTGGTGCGCAAGGGCAAACACAGGCTGCAACCGTGGCTGATGTGGCTGGCCTGGATCGGTTTATTGTATTTAAGCGGCTTTACGGTGTTGTTTTTGCTCAATCAAAGCGGGATGATTGCTTAGGCGTGCCGTCAGAAGGTTTGTAAAGCGGATTTTTGGAAAAAATCCGCAGATAACAAAAGCGCGGCAAGATTGGACATCTTGCGCGCATTTTTTAAGCAGATGCAGACCTTACCAAAAATACTGCCGCAACGCTTGCCGGCGGATATGCCCTAAACGGGTGGCAGCGGCAGATAAACATCAAACCGCGTGCTTTTGCCCGTGTATTGATAGGCGGGCGGCTGGTGGTTGAGAAATTCCCCCAGGCGCGGACGTTTGACGACAATGCGCTTTTTTGCGGTGGCGCGGGCGGCAGCAAGCAGCGCCCCTTCGTTTTGCGCCGCGCCCACCAGGCTGTGAAAATAAGCCATTTCTTTTTTGACGGCGGCGGTTTTGCGGCTTTCGGGATACATCGGGTCGAGATAAACCACATCGGGGCGGCCTTCGGCGGCGGCCAGTTGGGGCAGCAGCGTGCAGGTATCGCCGAAATGCAGGGTGATGCGTTTGGCAACGGCGGCAGTCTCGGGGCATTCGAGCGCACGGCGCAGGCCGTCTGAAAGCAGGGCGGCAACGGCGGAGTTTTGCTCGAACACATACACGCGCAGCCCCAGCGAAGCCAATACGAAAGCATCACGCCCCAAGCCGCCGGTGCCGTCCCAAACGGTGGGGGCGGCGGTGTGGTTTACCGCTTTGGCAATCAGTTCGCTGCCGCCTTTGGTACGGCGGTATTGCGCCGCCCCGCCGGCGAAGTCTGCCCGCACACGCCCTTTTTCGCCTGCGCGGCACAACGAAAGGCCGCCTGAATCGGCCAGCAGATATTCGCCCTGCCGGGGTTGGCGGCTGCATACGGTTAAGCCGAAGCGGCCGATCAGGCTGAGTGCGGCTTCGGCGGCGGTTTCGGTGGAGTAAACGGGAATCATGGTGTTTCAGACGGCCTGAGAGATGGGTTTGCTGTGTGTCATAAGGGTCAAAAGGAAGCAGGATAAAAGAGCGGTTTGTACGGCAGGATACTGTAGGGAATCTGCTTCGTCTGCGCGGGGTGTTGCGCCTTGCCATGATAGTGGATTTCTTTTATTTCTGTGTGGCGGCGTTGCTGCACTTCGGCTCGAAGAAAACGATGTGCAGGCCGCCCGAGCCAACAGAGCCGGTTTCGGATTGTCTGTTTGATGGGTACTGCCGGCGGTTGGCTGCCTTGTGCTGGGAACTTAAGGTGAATACACTGTATCACTAATCTGTTTCCCAATCATGCGGTGCCGGCCTGCTTTGTGGTGTTGCGTGTATTACTGCCGCCCGCCGCCTTGAATCCGCTTCATTTCCGCCACAGGATGCTGCACCATATTGCCTCGCCTTGCTGTTTTGTATCCAAAATGAAGCGGTTTCATGGTGATGCGGCGGATTGAGCTATACAGGTTCTGCAAAGGCTCAGGCCGTCTGAAAGCGCGGGCAGGGCCGGTTTGCGTTTTCAGACGGCCTGAGCCTTTGCAGAACCTTCAAAAAACACGGCAAGAAATATCTGCCGTTATTTTTATGCGGGCAGGAATCCAAACGCTTGGCACTGCTATGGGTTAAGGCAATGCTTCAATAGGTTCATTCGGATTCCGGCCGGTGCGCAAACGATGGAATTGCTGTTTTTCAGACGGCATGAAGCTGTTTTTGCAAAGGCTGAGGCCGCTTACTTTGCCGAAGGCGGTTAAGCATCGATATTCTGCGCAATCAGGGCGTTGTTTTCGATAAACGCCCGGCGCGGTTCGACTTCGTCTCCCATCAGGGTAACAAACACTTCATCGGCGGCGATAGCGTCTTCGATGCGCACTTTCAGCAGGCGGCGCACGGCGGGATCCATAGTGGTTTCCCAAAGCTGCTCGGGGTTCATCTCGCCCAAGCCTTTATAGCGTTGGATGCTCATGCCTTTTTGTGCATTTTGCAGCAGAATCTCGAGAGCGTCTTCAAAGCTGTTGATACCGTATTCGTTGTCGCCTTTATACAGTTTGGCGTTTTTGCCCACCAGGCCGTTGAGCTGCGCGGCGGCCTGGCTGAGGGTTTGGTAGGACTTGCCGTTTAAAAACTTCGGCTCGATATAGCTCACTGCCACATTGCCGTGCAGTTTGCGGGTGATTTTGATGAAGTGGCTGCCTTCGCTGCCTTCAAACCGCTCCAGCGCCACTTCTTTTTCGTCAAGCAGCGGCATCAGCGCGGCGATGGCGGCATCGGCAGCGGCGGCATCGGACAAACTCACGGGCCCGGCATACAGCATGGCGTGCAGCACCGAATCGTCAATCATACGGCTTTCCTGCGCGATGGCGGTTTTGGCCAGCATAAACTGCCTGGCGGCCTGCTCGAGCTCGGTGCCTTCGATGGTGCGGCCGTCTGAAACGATTTTGGCTTTGTCTAAGGCCAAACCCAAGAGCCATTGGTCTTTTTCAAACTCGTCTTTCAGATAACGCTCCTGCTTGCCGTGTTTGGCTTTGTAAAGCGGCGGCTGGGCGATATAGACATAGCCGCGCTCGATCAGCTCGGGCATCTGGCGGTAGAAAAAGGTGAGCAGCAGGGTGCGGATATGGGCGCCGTCCACATCGGCATCGGTCATGATGATGATGCGGTGGTAGCGCAGCTTTTCAGGGTTGAACTCTTCTTTGCCGATGCCTGCGCCCAGCGCGGTAATCAGGGTGGCGACTTCCTGGCTGGCGAGCATTTTTTCGAAGCGGGCTTTTTCCACGTTGAGGATTTTGCCTTTCAGGGGCAGAATCGCTTGGAATTTGCGGTCGCGCCCCTGTTTGGCCGAGCCGCCGGCCGAATCGCCCTCAACGAGGTAAAGCTCGGATAGGGCAGGGTCTTTCTCTTGGCAGTCGGCCAGTTTGCCCGGCAGGCCCAAGCCGTCCATCACGCCTTTGCGGCGGGTGATTTCGCGGGCTTTGCGGGCGGCTTCGCGGGCACGGGCGGCATCAACGATTTTGCCGCAGATGGTTTTGGCTTCGGCGGGGTTTTCTTCGAGAAAGTCGGTCAGCGCCCGGCCGATCACTTCGTTTACCACGGGGCCGATTTCGCCGGAAACCAGTTTGTCTTTGGTCTGCGAAGAGAATTTGGGGTCGGGCAGTTTGACGGAAAGCACGCAGGTCAAGCCTTCGCGCATATCATCGCCGCCGGTGTCCACTTTGGCTTTTTTGGCGATTTCGTTGGCTTCGATGTAGTGGTTGATGGTGCGCGTCATCACTTGGCGCAGGGCGGTGAGATGGGTGCCGCCGTCGCGCTGGGGGATGTTGTTGGTGAAGCACTGCACCGATTCTTGGTAGCTGTCGTTCCACTGCATTGCCACTTCCACGCCCATGCCGTCTTTTTCGCCGCCGGCGTAAAACACTTTTTCGTGCAGCGGGGTTTTCTTGCGGTTCATGTATTGCACGAAGCCGGCCACGCCGCCGGCAAAGGCGAAGTCTTCCTCTTTACCGTCACGCATATCGGTGAGTTTGATGCCCACGCCGTTGTTGAGAAACGAGAGTTCGCGGATGCGTTTGGCGAGAATGTCGAAATGGTATTCGATATTGCCGAAGGTTTCTTCGCCGGCCATAAATTGAACCCTGGTGCCGGTTTTGCCTTCGGGCGCACCGCCCACCACTTTCAGCGGCTCAACGGCGGCGCCGCGCCTGAATTCGACAAAATGCTCTTTACCGTCGCGCCAGATGGTGAGGCGCAGCCAGTCGGAGAGGGCGTTTACCACCGATACGCCCACGCCGTGCAGGCCGCCGGAGATTTTGTAGCTGTTGTTGTCGAATTTGCCGCCGGCATGGAGAATGGTCATAATCACTTCGGCGGCAGAGCGGCCTTCTTTGGGGTGGATGCCGGTGGGAATGCCGCGGCCGTTGTCTTCGATGGTGATGGAATTGTCGGCGTTAATGGCAACGGTGATTTGGTTGCAGTGGCCGGCCAGTGCTTCATCGATGGCATTGTCGAGCACTTCGAAAACCATGTGGTGCAGGCCGGAACCGTCCTGCGTATCGCCGATATACATGCCGGGGCGTTTGCGCACGGCATCCAAGCCTTCGAGCACCTGTATGCTCTCGGCACCGTATTCTTCTTGATTGCTCATAGGGTGTTTCCTGCTGATTGGAATGGGGCAGGCCGTTTGAAAAGCGGGTGTCCAAACGGCAAAACAATGGGCGCATTATACCTGATTGCGTAAGCGTTTTCAGCGGTTTCGCAGGCCGGGAGGAAAAAGGAAAAGGCCGTCTGAAATCTGTTTCAGACGGCCTCGGTTTATGCATTTGGCGGTGTTTTATTTGCCGGCATCCAATATTTCACCCGCTTTGCGCTGCTGCTCGATTTTGCGGTTGATATACCACTGCTGCGCGATGGTGAGAATATTGTTTACCACCCAGTAAAGCACCAGGCCGGCGGGAAAGAAGAAAAACATCACCGAGAAAATCATGGGCATGATTTTCATCATTTTGGCCTGCATCGGGTCGGTGGGCGGCGGGTTTAAATAGGTTTGGGCAAACATGGTGGCAGCCATGATAACCGGCAGGATAAACCACGGGTCGGGGCGGCTCAGGTCGGTAATCCAGCCCAGCCACGGTGCCTGGCGCAGTTCCACCGAAGAGAAAATCGCCCAATACAAACCGATAAACACCGGAATTTGCAGCAGCATCGGCAGGCAGCCGCCGAGCGGGTTGATTTTTTCGTCTTTATACATCTGCATCATAGCCTGCTGCATGGCCATGCGGTCATCGCCGTATTTCTCTTTCAACGCCTGCAGGCGCGGGGCAACGGCGCGCATTTTTGCCATCGAGCGGTAAGAGGCGTTGGTGAGCGGGTAGAGAACGGCTTTCACAATAATGGTGAGCAGCACGATGGCCCAGCCCCAGTTGCCGACAAAGTCGTGCAGTTTGTTGAGCAGCCAAAACAGCGGTGAGGCGAAGATGTGTACTTTGCCGTAGTCTTTTGCAAGTTGCAGATTGTCGGCCACTTTGCTGATCACGCTGGTGGTTTGCGGGCCGGCATATAAATCGATGCCTGCACCGAGCTTGCCGCCCGCAGGCACGGCGGCCAAGGGCACGCGTACGGCGGCGGAATAGAGGGTGTCGCTGCGGCGTTTCAAATCGATTTGGCAGGCACCGGCGGCGCAGACGGTTTGGCCGTCTTTGGGCTGCAGAATCCAGGTGGCCATGAAGTAGTGCTGAATCATGCCCAGCCAGCCGCTGTCGGTTTTGCGCACATATTCGGCTTGGTCTTTGCCGGAATGGTAGTCATCGTCCAAATCGCCGAACGGCACTTTTTCAAACTCGCCGGCAGGGGTGTAAACCACCGGGCCGGCATAGGTTTGGTTGAAATAACCTTCGCCTTCGGGCTTGCTGCTGTCGCGCAGCAGGCGGTAAACGGCATCAAGCTTCACCGGCGCGCCGCCCGAGTTGGTTACATCGTAACGCATATTGATGACGTAGCTGCCTTGGGTGAAGGTATAGACTTTGTCGATTTTCAAACCGGCAGTTTCCGGCGCGCTCAGGCGCACTTCGGCTTTATCTCCGTTGAGGGTGTATTGTTTCTGCGCGGCGGTGAAGGTGAGGCCTTTCAACACGTTTTGGCCGTCTGAATTCAATAATTCGGATTGGGCGATATAGGTGTGAGCTTTGCTGTCGTTAAACAGCACGAAATCTTTGCTTTCATCGCTGCTGGCGTTGTATTTCAACAGGGTCAGGCCGCGCAGGTTGCCGGTTTTTTCATCGATAACGGCTTTAACCGTGTCGGTGGTTACGGTAACCGGCACGGTGGGCGTGAGTGCGGCAGCAGGGCCTGTCTGCTGCGCGGCGCTTTGCTGTGCGGTTTGTGCAGCCTGTTGTCGGGCCGGGTCGGGTTTGGGCGTGGGGAAAATCTGCTCCCAGCCAAACAGAATCGCCGCAGCCACGGCGAAAAAAACCATTAATCGTTTGAAGTCCATAGAATCTTCCTGGTGATACTTGTAGGGTGGGGCAAAAAAACTGCCGCCGCAGCCCGTACATCAGCCCGTTTGCCGCAGCGGCCCGGGAAAGCAGACGGTCTGTCGGGCCGTAATGCCCGGCGGCAGTTTCAGACGGCTTTGTTTTCAGACGGCATTATATAGAACAGTATGCGGGTGGTGGAAAAATATGCCGGCTTCGGCAGGCCGTCTGAAATGCGTTGGTGTTTGCGGGGCGTATAAAACAGGTGCTAAGGCACGGGATCGCAGCCGCTGCCGCCCCACGGATGACAGCGGGCGATACGTTTGAGTGCCAGACAGCCGCCTTTGAGCGCACCGTGTTTTTTCACTGCCTCCAAGGCATATTGCGAGCAGGTGGGCGTGAAACGGCAGCGGGGCGGAATCAGCGGGCTGACGGCGTATTGGTAAAACCGTATCAGCCACAGCAGCAGTTTGGCGGCCATCAGGATATTCTGCGCATCAGTTGTGCCAGCTGCAGGCGGGCTTCGGCGGCGGTTTCACGGTTGAAAGGGCGGCGTATGCGCACGACAAAGTCGTTGGGCGGCAATGTTTCTTTATGGCAGCGGAACCATTCGCGCACCACCCGTTTCATATAGTTGCGCGCATGCGCGCGTTTGGCGGTTTTTTTGCTGACCACCAAGCCCAAACGGGCGTGGTTCAAACCGTTGCCGGTCAGGTAGAAAATCTGTATGAGTGCCGAACCCTGCTGTTTTTTAAACGCAAAAACGGATGAAAAGTCATCCGTTTTCAGCAGGCGGTAACGTTTGGCGAAGCCCCGGCTCAAAATTATACGCTCAAACGCTTGCGGCCTTTGGCGCGGCGTGCAGCCAAAACGGCACGGCCGCCGCGGGTTTTGGAGCGGACCAGAAAACCGTGGGTGCGTTTGCGTTTGGTTACTGAGGGTTGGTAAGTGCGTTTCATGTCTGTTTCCTAAGTGGCAGAAAATCAAACTGCGGATTACACCTTAAATTTAGGGTTTTGTCAATTAATAAAACAGCTTGTGCAAACGGTTGCCCGCTTTGCGTTGTGCGCCGGCTGCCGTTTGGCTGCGGCTGTTTCAGACGGCCGGTCGTGCTGTTGCGAACCATGTTTGAGAGTGTTCTTTGACTGCTGCTGCCGATGGCGGTTGTGGATAATTTTCGGTATAATCTTCCGAATCTTTGCAATGATGCAACAGGCCGTCTGAAAAACAACGGCCTACTGTTTTTAATCTGTTGATTGGAAAGTGTTCTGTTTGCGGCTCTGTGCGGTGCAGCATCAGCGGGGCACTTTCACATTATTTATTTTGTATAAAAACGCTATAATCAGGCACCTGATATGACGCTTGCAGAATTTTGGCCGCAATGTTTGCGCCGCCTATATGACACCTTGCCGGTGCAGCAGTTTCAAACCTGGATTGCGCCGCTAACCGTAGGCGAAGAAAGCGGCATATGGGTGGTGTATGGAAAAAATCAATTTGCCGTCAATATGTTGAAAAACAGTTTTGCTGCGGCCATTGAAACTGTCCGTGCCGAACTGGCGCCCGAGATGCCGGTGTTACTGTATAAAACCGGCAAGGGGCAGGCTTATACGATGGCGCAAAACCTTTCAGACGGCCAAAGCGGAGAAAAAAGGCCGTCTGAAACAGAAGCGGCGGCCGGAAAAGCTGCGCCGGGAAAAAGCGCGCGCGATATTGTGGCAGAGCGCATCAGGCAGTTGCCGCCCAACGGCACGCAGTCCAAATCCGTTGAAGCGGAAGCCAAACCTAAAGAAGTCCAACCTAAAAAAGAGGCAGCAGACAGCCGGCCGCCGGCCCGTTCCGAGAGGGGGGCGCAACACGGCCAAACCAATCTGTCTGCCGACTATACGTTTGACACGCTGGTAGAAGGCAAAGGCAACCGTATTGCCGCTGCGGCCGCCCAGTCGATAGCCGAGAATCCGGGGCAGGGCTACAACCCGTTTTTTCTTTATGGCAGCACGGGCTTGGGGAAAACCCACCTGGTGCAGGCCATCGGTCATGAATTGCTGAAAAACAGACCCGATGCCAAGGTGCGCTATATGCACTCCGATGATTATGTGCGCAGTTTTATGAATGCCGTGCGTACCAACAGCTACGATGTATTCAAGCAACAATACAAGCAGTACGACCTGCTGATTATCGATGACATTCAGTTCATCAAGGGTAAAGACCGGACGATGGAAGAATTCTTCTATCTTTACAATCACTTCCACAATAAGAAAAAGCAGTTGATTTTAACCTGCGATGTGTTGCCCACCCAGATAGAAGATATGGACGCGCGCCTGAAATCGCGTTTTTCATGGGGTTTGACCTTGGAGCTGGAGCCGCCTGAGTTGGAAATGCGTGTGGCGATTTTACAGAAAAAAGCCGAAGCCGCAGGCGTGGCCCTCAATGAAGATGCCGCTTTTTTTATCGCTAATTTAATCAGATCAAACGTGCGCGAACTCGAAGGCGCATTCAACCGCGTGAGCGCCAGCAGCCGTTTTTTAAAAAAGCCGATCGACATTGATTTGGCGCGCAATGCCCTGCAAGATATCGTGGCCAGCTCGTACAAAGTGATCACTGCCGATCTGATTATCGATGCCACAGCAAAATATTACCGCATAAAAATCAGCGATATATTGGGAAAAAAACGTACCCGCAACATTGCCCGTCCGCGCCAGGTGGCAATGAGTCTGACCAAAGAGCTCACCAACCTGAGCCTGCCCAATATCGGCGATGCGTTCGGCGGGCGCGACCACACCACGGTGATGCACGGCGTGAAAGCTGTGGCCAAACTGCTCGAAGAAGACGCCGAATTGGCCCAAGATTACGAAAAACTGTTGATTATTATCCAAAACTAAAAGCCTGAAGGGATAAACCATGTTGATTTTACAAGCCGAACGCGATGCTTTGCTCAAGCCGCTGCAAGCAGTAACCGGCATTGTTGAACGCCGCCATACGCTGCCGATTCTGTCGAACGTATTGCTCGAAAACACACACGGGCAAACCAATATTTTGGCAACCGATTTAGAGATCCAGATTAACACCTCCGGCCCCCACAGCGAGGCCGAAGATTTCCGCGTAACCACCAATGCCAAAAAACTGCAGGATATTCTGCGTGCACTGCCCGAAGGTTCGCTGGTGGCACTGGATTGGGCGCAAAACCGCCTCACCCTTAAAGCCGGCAAATCCCGTTTCGCCTTGCAAACCCTGCCTGCCGAAGATTTCCCTCTGATGAGTGTGGGAGAAGATGTGAGTGTCGCATTCTCACTGCCGCAGGAAGCTTTCAAAAGTATGCTCTCGCAAGTGCAATACAGCATGGCTGTGCAAGATATCCGCTATTACCTCAACGGTCTGCTGATGCAGGTGGAGGGCAGCCAGCTGCGCCTCGTTGCCACCGATGGCCACCGCTTGGCTTATTCCTGTATCACTATCGATGCCGATCTGCCCAAAGCCGAGGTGATTCTGCCGCGCAAAACCGTGCTGGAACTCTTCAAACTGTTGAACCATCCCGCCGAGCCGATTACCGTGGAGCTGCTGAATAATCAGGTGCGCTTCCGCTGCAATGATACCGTTATCGTGAGCAAAGTGGTGGACGGCAAGTTTCCCGATTTCAACCGAGTGATTCCGCTGGACAACGACAAAATCTTTCTAGTGGGCCGTATTCAACTGCTCGGTGCGCTGGAGCGTGCTGCCATTTTAGCCAACGAAAAATTCCGCGGTGCCCGCCTGCTGCTACGTCCCGGCCTGCTGAGCGTGGTGTGCAGCAACAACGAACAGGAGGAGGCGCGTGAGGAATTGGAAATTGCTTATCAGGGCGGGGAGTTGGAGGTGGGCTTCAATATCGGTTATCTGATGGATGTATTACGTAACGTCCATGCCGATGATATGCAGCTGGCGTTCGGCGATGCCAACCGATCAACGCTGTTTACCATTCCGGATAACCCTAATTTCAAATATATCGTGATGCCGATGCGTATTTGAGCAATTTCAACCTCAAACCGCCTTAAGGTATTTTGCAAAGATAACACTTTGAAATTTAAGTGCACTTTAAGTATTTTTGTATGCTGTTGTTTTGCATAGATTAGATATTTAAGTGCCGCATTTTGCGCAGAGATGTATCGATTTAAAGTGGGCTTTGCTTGACTTTCCAGCAAAATCCAATTTGTTATTTTATGTTGGTTTTGCACGGGTTTGTAGCGTTCGGAATCAAACTTTTCACCTTTTCTGTAAAGGTAAAAAAGCGATAACGGCTAATTTGCGCACGATAGCAGCAAGTACAATCATCAACGGCTTGTTTTTTGGCTTTCAGAGGTTTTATGAGTGTGGAGAAATAGTCGCACCTTATTAATAGTCGTACCTTATTAAATGCTGCGCTGCCATGGCAGGCATGAAGAGGGTAGATCGGAACAGCTTGTTTCTGTATTGGGTTGGTTTTGCCTCTAGCGTATTTACCTAATTCTTTGCTTGAGGGTTTAAGCCGGCTAGCGAAGCAAATTGGTTTGCGTTTTTGAATTTTCCGCTTATTTTTAGGGACTGACGTAGATTGGCAGTTATGCCAAGCTACGAAAATGCAGATAACCAATTGCAACTTAAGCAAGAGAGTTCAAAAGAAACTGCTTGAATTTTTTGTACTCCAAGTTACTACCCGTTTCGCTGCTGATATTTTGAGCATTCAGCCTAACTCCGCTATTCTGCTCTACCGCAAAATCCGCCAACTCATCAGCCGTCATTTAACACTGCTGCCGATGAAATTTTAGCCGGATAAAAGCTGTTCCGGCGGTCACCACAAAGGCAGACGCGGACGCGGGTGCAGCAGGGAAAGTGGCTTTTTTCGGCATTCTGAAACGGCACAATCAGATTGATACGGTTGTAGCCGGTGATGCCGAATCTGAGACATTAGTGCCTGTAGTCAAAAAGAAAATCATGCTGGACAATATCGTTTGCACGGATAGCCTGAGCATTCGTGGCAAGCTGGGTGTAAGCGGTTTTACCCACCACCGCATCAACCATTCCAAAGCGTTTGCCGACTGCCAAAACCATATCAACGGCATTGAAAATTTTTGGAATCAGGCACAGCGAGTCTTGCGCAAATATAACGTTATTGACCGAAAATCCTTCCCACTGTTCTTGAAAGAATGTGAATTTTGGTTTAACTTCGGCACACCGTTAGGCAGCTAAAGATCCTATCTTTATTTTAAAGATAGTTTGTGAATATAGCGGCAGCCAGGCTGCTGGCAGCGGGAATGGTTTTTAGGCCGTCTGAAAAGGTTTTGAATTTCAGCCGCTGCTTGATGGTGTTCAGTTTATTTTGAACGATGCGGATTTGTTCGGAAAGATACTTGATTTGCTCCGAATGAATCTTGCTTGATCAAATAGTCTTTGGCGGTTTTCAGGTGGTTCTTTTCGGATGTTTTTGGGTTTTGGGCTTTCGTATAGTGCCAATACGCGCTTTAGCCTGTAATGAAAAACCAATACGGTATTTCTAATCGACAGGTTTTTGTCTAAGGCGGTATGGCAGTATTGGGCTATCAGCTTGGCATCTTGTTTGTTTTGGTTCGCTGGAATCGGCTTTTGTTGTATTTACTGATTTTGTAAGGGTTGATAACAGGCACTTTGTAATAGCAGCCGATATAGTTGGCAACATCTTCAAAGTAGTTTCCTGTGTCTTCCATGAAAATATGCAAATCATCAAAGCCGAAGCTATCCAACCATGCTTTCAGGTTTTCAAAGCCTTTGCCATTGTTGTGAAATCGCGCATTTTTCGGCAGCCGTTAATGATTGCGGCGGCATCAAAGGTATCTTGCGATATATCTAATCCCACAGCGTTTCTCATAATTTCACTTACGATTCAAAAACTGATCACTTTAAAACCGGAACCGGCAGTTTGGTTGTAACCATCCCACGGGGGGTAAATCTCCTTTATCACAGGTGCAATGCCTATCTTCTTTTTGTCCTTCAAACGGTAACTCTCTCCACTTATCCGAACAACATGACAATGGCGGAGTAATCTGTCCGACATGGCGGCAGTCAAAGCCGTATCGTTGGCAAAAGCCCCGG